>CADCUB010000137.1 GCA_902805775.1 uncultured Frankineae bacterium
CGTCCGTGGATCGAGGCGCACCCCGAGGTGGGTGAGCGGCTGCTGCAGGTGCTGGCCCGCCGGCTGCGCCGCACCAACGACTCGGTCGCCGACCTGATCTTCACCGACGTCCCGGGCCGGGTGGCCAAGGCGCTGCTGCAGATGGCCGACCGCTTCGGCAGCCGGGAGAGCGACGGCCTGCGGGTCAAGCACGACCTCACGCAGGAGGAGCTCGCGCAGCTCGTCGGCGCCTCCCGCGAGACCGTCAACAAGGCGCTGGCCGACTTCGCGTCGCGCGGGTGGATGCGCGTCGACTCGCGCGCCGTGACGATCCTGGACGCCGACCGCCTGGCCCGCCGCGCCCGCTGAGACCGGCTCAGCGCGGCAGGGCCGCGAGCAGTCCCTCGGTCGTCGCCACCTCGGAGCGCTGCCCGGTCGAGCGGGCCGTGCGCAGTGCCTCGGTGAGGGCCGTGCGCGCGCCCTGCTCGTCGCCGACGGCGCGCAGCGCCGAGCCGAGCGCCCGGTGGGCCAGCACCTGCGCCCGCACGTCCTCCGCGGGCGTCGCGACGGCCTCGCGGGCGGCGGCCAGCGCCTGCTCGGTCCGGCCGAGCTGCAGCAGGATGCCGGCCCGGTGGGCGAGGGCCTGCCGGCGGGGGAACAGCAGCGCGGGCGTCGGGGCGCCGGCCAGGGCCTGCTCGACCGTCTCCAGGGCCGCCTCCAGCCGGCCGCGGGCGCGCAGCACCTGGGCGCGCAGCACCTGCGCGCCGAGGTGGGCGTGCGGCTCGACGTCCAGCCGGGCCAGGACCTGCTCGGCGCGACCGGCGGCGGACTCCGCGCCGTCGACGTCGCCCCGGTCGAGGCAGGCGTAGCCGCAGCTGACCAGCGCGAGCGCCCGCACGTGCGGGGAGGACCCCTGGTCGGCGAGGCGGACGGCGTCCTCGAGCATCGCGACCGCGCGGTCGGCCCGGCCGGCGCCGCGGGCGGCGGCGCCCCCGGCGACCAGGGCCAGCGCCTGGCCCCAGCGGTCGTTCAGCTCGGCGAAGCGCCGGCGGGCCTGCTCGGCCTGCTCCGCCGCCTCGTCGACGTCGCCGAGCTCGGCGGCGGCGTACGCCTCGATGCTGAGCAGCACCGCGACCCCCCAGCGCTCGCCGGCGGCCTCCCCGAGCGGCAGCACCGACTGCGCCAGCGCCCGCGCCTGCTCCAGACGTCCCTGCAGCAGGCGGACGTAGCCCTCGGTCCCGGAGATCCAGGACAGCCCGGCGTTGTCGTCCAGCGAGGAGAACAGCTGCCGGGCCTGCCCGAGGACCGACACCGCGAGGTCGTAGTCGCCGCGGGTCGTCGCGCTCCAGGCCAGGTGCTGCAGCGCCCAGCCGGCGCCGCGGGGGTCGCCGACCTGCAGCGCGAGGGCGTGCGCCTGGCGGAAGCGCTCCTGGGCGTCGCGCAGCCGCCCGTCGAAGTGGTCGATCAGCCCCAGCTCGCGCAGCGCCTCGGCGGTGAGCCGGTCGGCGCCGGCCTCGCCGGCCGCGGCCAGCGCGGAGACCAGCGACAGCCGCGCCGCCGGGACGTCACCGCGCCGGCGCTGGACCTCCCCCAGCACCACCAGGGCCGACGCGCGCAGGGCGCCGTCGCGGGCGGCGGCCAGCGCCGGGCCGAGCTCGCGCTCGGCCTCCTCCAGCCGGTGCAGCCCGACCAGCGCCTGCGCCCGGCGGACCCGCACCTGCGCGAGGTCGACCGCGGACAGCGGTGGGCCGTAGGTCCACGCCGCGAGCGCGAGGGCCCGGCGCAGCAGGTCCTCGGCCGGCTCGTACTCCTCGCGGGCGAGCGCCAGCGCTCCGAGGCGCGACAGGGCCCCGAACGCCAGCGGCCGCGCCGACCAGGCCGGGTCGCCCGGCGGCAGCCGCAGCTCGGCGGCGAGCTGCACCGCCCGCTCGCCCTGGCCGGCCGCGGTGCCGTCGGCGTCGGCGACCCGGGGGGAGGCGGACGGGTCGGCGGCCCAGGCCGCCGCCGCGGCGTGCCGGCGGGCGCGCTCGGCCTTGGCGAGCCCGGCGTAGGCGACGTCGCGCACCAGCGTGTGGGCGAACCGGTAGCTGCCGTCGTCGTCCGGCGCGTCCACCTCCAGCAGCCGGCGGTCGACGAGCTCGTCGACGGCTGCCCGCACCACGGCGGGGTCACCGTGGCCGCTCGCCCGGCCGACGGCGACCAGGCCCGGCAGGGTCACCGTCAGCCCCAGCACGCTCGCGTCGCGCAGGACGCCCTTGGTCGGGCCCGCGAGCCGGTCGATGCGGGCGGCGAGCACCGCCTGCACCCCCGCGGGCAGGACGCCCTCGGGCAGCTCGCCCAGCAGCGCCCAGCGCTCGCCCCGGCGCACGAGCGCCCCGCGGTCGACGAGCAGGTGCAGCAGCTCGGCGAGGAAGAACGGGTTGCCCTGCGCGCGCGACAGCAGCGAGGCGCGCACCGCCACGTCGAGGTCGTCGCCCGGGGTGCCCAGGTAGGCCCGCAGGAGGCGCTCGGTCGCGGTCTCCTCGAGGGGCAGCACGGGCAGCACCTCCACGCCCGGCAGGTCGCGCCACCACGGCCCCTCGTCGCCACGGGCGCGCAGGTCGAGCATGTCGGGGCGCCCGACGGCCAGCAGCAGCACGCGCCCGCGGGTCTGCGAGGCGACGTCGAGCACCCCGTCGAGCATGATCGGCGTGGCCCAGTGGACGTCGTCGAGGACGAGCAGCAGGGGCCCGTCACCGGCCAGCGCCGTGAACAGCGCCCCCACCGCGGCGCGCACGAGGTCGCCGCCGGCCGCCGAGCCCGGCGTCGCCGCCTCGCGGGGCCCGATCACCGGACCGACCTCCAGGCCCAGCAGCGTCCGCAGGCGCTCGGCCATCGCCGGCGGCACCGGGCCGGGCGTCCCGTCGGGGGCGGCGGGGTGCTCCAGGCGGGCCACCGTCCGCGCGACGCGCTCGCGCGCGGTCGCGGGATCGTCGGACTCGTCGATGCCGCAGGCGGTCCGGACCATGTCGGCGACCGCGGACAGGTCGCGCCCCTCGCCGTACGGCGCGCAGCGGCCCCAGAGCACCCGGGCCTCGGGCAGCTCGACGTGGAAGCGGGACAGCTCCTGCGCCAGCCGGGTCTTGCCGACGCCGGCGTCGCCGGAGACCAGCACCGTGCGCGGCGCCCCGCGGTCGACGACCTCGAGCAGCCGTCCGACGAGCAGGCCGAGCTCGGCGTCGCGCCCGATCATCGGCGCCTCGTCGCCCAGGCCGAGGCGGCTGGCGGAGGACGACCGCAGGCCCACCAGCTCGTACGCCGTCACCGGCTCGCGCTTGCCCTTGAGCCGCAGCGGCGGCAGGGCGCGCCAGGACGCGGCGGCCATCGTGGCCAGGGCCGTGTCGCGGCCCGCGAACACCGCGCCGACCCCGGCGGCGTCCGACAGCCGGGCGGCGGTGTTCACCGTGTCGCCGATGACGGTGTAGGACAGCGAGGCCTGCACGCCGGCGACGACCTCGCCGGTGTTGAGCCCCACCCGCAGGCCGAGCCGCCGGCCGCCGCCGCCCTCCTCCTCGACGACCCGGCGCACCGCCGACTGCATCCGGGACGCCGCGCGCACGGCGCGCTCGGCGTCGTCCTCGTGGGCGGTCGGAGCGCCGAACACCGCCATGAGCCCGTCACCGGTGAGCTTGTCGACGTGACCGCCGAACTCCGCGACAGCAGCGGCCAGCGTGGCGAGCACGCGGTCGGTCACCACGCCCACGCGCTCGGGGTCGAGGTCCTCGGACCAGCTGGTGAAGTCCGACAGGTCGCCGAACAGCACCGTGACCACCCGCCGCTCGGTCTCCGGGTCGGCGGCCAGGGAGGCCGGCAGCGGCACCCCGCACGCGAAGCAGAAGCGCGCCCCGGGCACGGTCGGCGTCCCGCAGGACGGACAGGTCACGGTCCGCCCCGCAGGTGCTCGAGCTGCGCGCGCACCGACAGCGTGGCGGCCGGCCACAGCGCGGGGTCGACGTCGGCGTAGACCGTCCGGACGACCTGGTCGGCGCTCGTGGCACCGGCCGCGACGGCGGCGCGCACCTGCTCCAGGCGGGTCTCGCGGTGGGCGAGGTAGTGCTCGGCGGCAGCGCCGGCGCTCGCGAGCTCCGGGCCGTGACCGGGCAGCACCGTGCGCTCGCCGAGCTCGCGCAGACGGCGCAGGGAGGCCAGGTAGTCGCCGAGGACGCCGTCGGGGTGCGCGACCACCGTGGTGCCGCGGCCCAGGATCGTGTCGCCGGTCAGGACCGCGTCCTCGAGCACGAACGACAGCGAGTCCGAGGTGTGGCCGGGGGTCGCCCAGACCCGGACCTCCAGACCGCCGGCGGACACGACGTCGCCCTCGCCCAGCCCCTCCTCCCCCAGGCGGTGCGCCGGGTCGAGCGCGCGCACCCGGGCGCCGGTGAGCTCGGCGAAGCGCCGGGCGCCCTCGCTGTGGTCGACGTGCCCGTGCGTCAGCAGGACCACGTCGACCGGTCCCAGCCCGGCCACCTCGGCCAGGTGGCTCTCGGACAGCGGTCCGGGGTCGACCACCACGCACCCGGTGCTGCCGGGTGCCCGCAGGACCCACGTGTTGGTGCCGTCCAGCGTCATCGGTCCCGGGTTCGGGGCGAGCACGACCCCGGCGGAGGCGGTGACCGGACGCAGCGGCACGCGATCAGCTCCCCGGCACGTCCGGGCCGGGTGCGGCCTCGTCGACCACCAGGCGGACCTCCTCGTCGTCGCCCACGACCACCCGCGGCAGGACCGGCCGCAGGTCGCGCTCGACCGCGAGGGCCGCGTCGACGTCGTCGTGCGCCGCGAGGTCCTCGAGCACCGCGACCGTGGGCGGCATCATGCGCAGCCCGCCGGCGAGGGCGTCGCCCGGCCGCACCCACAGCCGCACCTCGGCCTCCGTCCCGGCGGCGCGGCAGACCTGCCCCGGCGGCATGCGGGCCAGGAAGAAGCGGGTGTCGAAGCGCCGGGGCTCGAGCTCGGGGGTGATCCAGTGGGCCAGCGGGCGCAGCAGGTCGGCGCGCAGCACCAGTCCGCGGGCGGCGAGCAGCTGCGACAGCGACTGCTCCCGCGCCTCGAGCGCCGCCCGCTCGGCCTCCCAGTCGTCGGTGCTGACGTCGGACAGCACCGCGTCGGGCGTCGCGCCGGCGAGCAGGACACCCGACTCCTCGAAGGTCTCCCGGACGGCGGCGCAGACCAGCGCGCGGGCGAGCGCCTCGTCGCAGCCCAGCCGCCGCGCCCACTGCGCCGGCGAGGGTCCCGCCCACCGCAGGTCCTCGGCGCCGCCGTCGGCCGGGTCGACCGCGCCGCCCGGGAACACGTGCATGCCCCCCGCGAAGGCCATGCCGCGCACCCGTCGCAGGAGGTAGACCTCCGGACCGGCCGGGCTGTCGCGCAGCAGCGCGACGGTCGCGGCGTCCTTGGCCGGTGCCACAGCCACGCCGGTCCCCCGCGTCGCTCGGGCGCGCTCGCGCAGCCCGGGCGGCAGCAGGGGGTCCGGGACGACCACTAGCGGACCTCGACGACCAGCTCGACCTCGACCGGGGCGTCGAGCGGCAGGGCGGCGACGCCGACGGCCGAGCGCGCGTGCGCACCCGCCTCGCCGAAGAGCTCCCCGAGCAGCTCCGACGCGCCGTTCACGACCCCCGGCTGACCGGTGAAGTCGGGCACCGAGGCGACGAAGCCGACGACCTTGACGATGCGCACGACGCTCTCCAGCCCGACGAGGGCGTCGATCGCCGCGAGCGCGTTGAGCGCGCAGGTGCGGGCCAGCTCCTTGGCCTGCTCGGGCGTCACCAGCGCGCCCACCTTGCCCACCGCCGGCAGCGAGCCCTCCACCATGGGCAGCTGGCCCGAGGTGAACACCAGGTCGCCCGACCGCACGGCCGGGACGTACGCCGCGACCGGCGGCACCACCGCGGGCAGCTGCAGGCCGAGCTCGGCCAGGCGGGCCCGGACGTCGGCGGGGGCGTCCGTCACTGCTGCACCCCGCCCTTGGGGCGCTTGAGGTAGGCCACCAGCTGATCGCCGCCGCCGGGCCCCGGGATCACCTGGACGAGCTCCCAGCCGTCCTCCCCCCAGTTGTCGAGGATCTGCTTCGTCGCGTGGACGAGCAGGGGGACCGTCGCGTACTCCCACTTCTGCATGACCGCAGGGTATCGACCGCCGGATGTCGACGCGGGACGGCGACCTCGAACAACAGGGCCGGCGGGGGTGCGCGGCACTAGGGTCGCGGCGTGGACGTCGGCCTGCTCGCGACCGTGCTGGTGCTGCTGGTCGTCCTCGTGCTCGTGGCCGTCGCCGTGGTCGTCCTGCTCGCCGTCCTGCGGCGGCGCCGGACCGAGCAGGGGCTGGCCGAGCGGGCCCGCACCGTCGACCCGATGGCTGCCGGCCCGACGGTGTCCGACCCCCGCCGGCTCAAGCCCGGCGACGTCGTGCGCCTGTCCGGTGAGCCCGGTGACTGGGTGGTGCGCGGGACGCTCGCCTTCGAGCAGGACGGCTACCGCTGGAAGGAGCACCTGCTCGACGGCTCGACCGCCGCGGGCGAGCGCCGCCACTGGCTGTCCGTCGAGGACGGCGAGGGCGGGCTGGAGCTGGTGCTCTGGGACCGGCTGCCGGGCTCCGACCTCACCCCCGACGCGCGCGAGGTCGCCCACGACGGCGTCGCCTACCGCCGCGACGAGCGCGGGACGGCGCGCTACGCCTCGACCGGCACGACCGGTGCGGCCGAGTCCGGCACGGCGGAGTACGCCGACTACCTGCCGTCGGGCGGCGGGGACGCGCGGCTGTCGTTCGAGCGCTACGGCTCCAGCGGGTCGTGGGAGGTCAGCACCGGGCGGGTCGTGCTGGCCGAGAGCCTGACGATCCTGCACAGCTGACGTGCTCGCCCGGCTGGCCGTGCCGTTCGTCGACGCCTCGGCGTCGGCGCTGTCGTGGTGGCTGGGGGACGACGCTCCCCGGGCGCTCGACGTCCTGGTGCTGACCGGTGCCGCCGGCCGCCTCGAGCTGCGCCTGCTCGGCGCGAGCCACCAGGTGGTGGCGGTGACCGGCGCCGCCCGCTGCCCGGAGGTCGTCGCGTGCGGCGCCACGCCGGCCGGCCTGCCCGGGCGCCACGACGGCGACGTCGCGGGCGCCCGCTACCGCTTCCGCAGCACGACGACGGCGTACGGGCCGGCCGGGCTCGCCCGGGTCGCCCGCGACCTGCGGCGCCGGGCGGAGGGCGCCGCCGACGCGCTGGTGGGGGTGTTCCCGGGCAGTCCGCACGCGCTCACCGTGCTCGCCGGCCGCGAGCTGGACCGCGGGTGGGCGTGGTCGAGCTGGCACGTCTACCCCGGCGCGGGCGAGGTCGTGCGGACGAGGTCGTCCCTGGTGGTCCCGGCATGAGCGGACGGGGGCTCAAGCTGCTGGCCCTGGTGCTGGTCGTCGCCGGGATCGCCGGGATCGTCGCGCTCACCACCCGCGGGTCGGTCCGCAGCCACCTGCTGCGCACCTACGAGGTCGTGGAGCGCGACGGCGACAGCTACGTCCTGCGCTCGCCCGACACGGTGACCCGGACGGCCGCCGACATCGCGGACGCCTGGAAGCCGGCCGAGCGGCTCGTCGACCCCGGGGGCACCTTCCTGCGCTACTCCGACGACATCGTCGCCGTGACGCCCCGCGCCGCGGGCGGCTCCACCGTGCACCTCGACGACGAGGACCGCGGCTACGACCGGTGGTTCCCGTACGTCGTGGGCTTCTGGGGCGTCGGCGGCGGCGGCGGGCCCGTCGGCGGCACCCGCGGCGGCGGCCCGGGGGCGGGCAAGTGAGGCGGACGTGAGGCGACGCCTGGTGGTCCTGGCCGTGGGAGTCGTGGCCGCGGTGCTCGCGCTGCTGCAGCCCGCCGGCCCGGCCTGGGCCGCCAACCCCGTGCTCGACCCGGAGGACGACGCCGACCTGGTCGCGACCCTCGCCGAGGCCACGCAGGTGCAGGGGGTCTGCTACGGCTACCTCCTGACCGTCGACGACGGCGACACCGGGGAGTGGGGCGGCACCTACGCGGCCTCGAGCGGCGGCGAGGGCGTGCGGGCCCCGGACGCCGACGGGTGCCCGCAGGGCACTGTCGAGCTCGTCGCACAGGTCACCTACACCTCCGAGCTGTCCGACGCCGAGGACAGCGCCTCGTGGGGACTGGTGAGCGACGTCCCCGGCCTGACGATCGCCGACGTCGAGGCCGCGGACGTGTCCGCGGACGGCCTGCTCGACGACGACGGCAGTGCCGCGACGCTGCTCGACGCCGTGCAGAGCCTGCCGCGGCTCGCCGCCGAGGAGGCCGGGCTCGAGCCCGTGGTGGCCGAGCCCAGCACCGACGCGCCGCCCGAGGGGGCGAGGGCGACCGACTCCCCCGGCAACGACCGGCTGCGCGAGAACCTCGTGCTGCTCGGGCTGTCCGTCGCCGCCGTGCTCTCCGGCCTGGTCGCCCTCGTCGCCTCCTCCCGCCCGTCCCGACCCACCGACCCCTGGAGGAGCAGATGACCGACCTGCTGGAGGAGCTGGCAGGCGGCGTGCTCGCGACGCTGAGCTACGCGCTCGTCGGCACGATCGTGCTGGCCGTCGGCTACGTCGTGCTCGACGCCATCACGCCGGGCAACCTGCGGCACCTCGTCTACAGCGACCACAACCGCAACGCCGCGGTGCTCGTCGGCGCCAACGTGCTCGCCCTCGCGGGGATCGTCACGACCGCCATCGCCACCTCCGACGACGACCTCGCCCGCGGGCTGGCCGACTCCGCCGTCTACGGGCTGCTCGGGATCGCGCTGCTGGCGGCGTCGTTCAAGGTGCTCGACCGGCTGACCCCCGGCGACCTGGGCGCCATCTGCACCGACCCCGAGGGCACGCCGGCCGTCTACGTGACCGCCGCCTTCCAGATCGGGCTCGGCGCGGTGCTGGCGGTCGCCATCTCGTGACCGCGCCGGCGTCCACGCGACCTGCCGCCGGACACCCGGCGCCGCTGCGCCTGCCGGTCGGCGCGCGAGCGGCGCGCGCGGTCCTGCTCGGCGCGGTGTTCCTGTGCGCCGCCTGCGGGCTGGTCTACGAGCTGGCGCTGATCACGCTGGGGCAGTACCTCGTCGGCGGCTCGGTGTACTCGACGTCCCTGGTCCTCGGCGTGTTCGTCTGCGCGATGGGACTCGGCTCGTTCGCGAGCAAGCCGCTGCTGCCGCACGCCGCCGCCGGCTTCGCGCTGGTCGAGCTGTCGCTGGCGCTGGCCGGCGGCCTGTCGGTGCTCGGCCTGTACGCCGCCTACGCCTGGCTCGACCTCTACACCCCGGCCCTGATCGCCACCTCCGTCGTCGTCGGCGGGCTGATCGGCGCCGAGATCCCGCTGCTGATGGCCCTGCTGCAGCGCATCCGCGCGCAGGACGCCGGCGCCGCGACGGCCGACCTGTTCGCGGTCGACTACGTCGGGGCGCTGGCCGGCGGGCTGGCGTTCCCGTTCCTGCTGCTGCCGGTCTTCGGCCAGGTGCGCGGCGCGGTGGTGGTCGCCGTGGTCAACCTCGCCGCGGCGGTGGTGATCGTCGTGCTGCTGCGCGAGGCCCTGTCCCGCCGCGCGCGGCGCGCGGTGACGGCGGGCGCGCTCGCCGTCGGGCTCGTCCTGGCGCTCGCCGGCGCGGGCGCCGGGCGCTTCGTCGTCACGGCCCGGCAGGCCCTCTACGACGACCCGGTGGTCGTCGCGCTGCGCTCGGACTACCAGGACATCGTCGTCACGCAGGCCCGCGGCACCGACGACGTGCGCCTGTTCCTCGACGGCGACCTGCAGTTCGCGAGCAGCGACGAGCACCGCTACCACGAGGCCCTGGTGCACCCCGCCGTGCTCCCGGGGGCGCGTCGCGTGCTGGTGCTCGGCGGCGGCGACGGCCTGGCCGCGCGGGAGGTGCTGCGCCACGACGCCGTGGAGCGCGTGGTGGAGGTCGAGCTCGACCCGGCGGTCCTGCGCCTCGCCCGCACCGACCCGCGCCTGGTCGCGGCCAACGACGGCGCCCTCGACGACCCCCGCGTCGAGGTCGTCGTCGACGACGCGATGAGCTGGCTGCGGACCGCGGACGAGACCTTCGACGCGGTCGTCGTCGACATGCCCGACCCCGACGCCCCCGCGACCGCCAAGCTGTACTCGCAGGAGTTCTACGGCCTGGCCTCGCGCGTGCTCGCGCCGGGCGGCCGGCTGGTGGTGCAGGCCGGCTCGCCGTACTTCGCGCCGGAGGCGTTCTGGTGCATCGACGCGACCGTCGCGGCGACCGGGCTGGTCACGACGACCTACCACGTCGACGTGCCGAGCTTCGGCGACTGGGGCTTCGTCCTGGCCGCCCGCGGCGCCGCCCCCGTGCCGGCGGTCGACCCCGCGGTCGCCGACGAGCTGCGCTTCCTCGACGCCGACGTGCTCGCCGCCGCGACGGTGTTCCCCCGGGACCGCGGCGCCGGGCGCTACCGCGTCGAGGTCAGCACGCTCGACCGGCCGCGGATCCTGCAGTACGAGGCACGCGGCTGGCGCGGCTACTAGCGGCCCGTAGCCTTTCCGACGTGGCGGACTTCCCGGACGTGCGGCTGCACGTCGTGACCGGAAAGGGCGGCACCGGGAAGACCACGGTGGCCGCCGCACTCGGGCTGGCCCTGGCCAGCGGCGGCCGGCGCGTCCTGCTGGTCGAGGTCGAGGGCCGCCAGTCGTTCGCGCAGCTGTTCGACACCCCGCCGCTGCCCTACGAGGAGCGCAAGGTCGCCGTCGCCCCCGGCGGCGGCGAGGTGTACGTCCTGTCGGTCGACCCCGAGGACGCGCTGCTCGACTACCTGCACATGTTCTACAAGCTCTCGCCGACCGGTGTGGGCGCCCGCGCGCTGCGCCGGATGGGCGCCATCGAGTTCGCGACGACCATCGCCCCGGGCCTGCGCGACGTGCTGCTCACCGGCAAGGTCAAGGAGGCCGTCGTCCGCCGGGGCGCCGGCACGACCGGACCGCGCGGCCGCGCCGGCTCCGACGGGCACACCTACGACGCCGTGGTGCTCGACGCGCCGCCGACCGGGCGGATCGCGCGCTTCCTCAACATCAGCTCGGAGATCGGCGGCCTGGCGAAGGTCGGGCCGCTCAAGACGCAGTCCGACGGCGTCATGGCGGTCTTCCGCTCACCGCAGACCGCCGTGCACCTGGTCACGCTGCTGGAGGAGATGCCGGTGCAGGAGACGATCGACGGCGCAGCCGAGCTCGCCTCCGTCGGGCTGCCCGTCGGGGCGGTGGTGGTCAACGCCGTGCGGGCGCCGCTGCTGTCGCCGCTCGCCCTGCGCGACGCCGAGGCCGGCACGCTGGACCGCAGCGCCCTGGTCGCCGGGCTGGAGAAGTCCGGGCTGGACGCCCCCGACCCGCTGGTCGACGCGCTGCTGGCCGAGACCGCCGACCACGCCACCCGCGTGGCGCTGGAGGAGCGCGGACGCGACACGCTCGCCGCGCTCGAGCGGCCGTCGTACGAGCTGCCGCTGCTGCCCGACGCCGTCGACCTGTCCAGCCTGTACGAGCTGGCCCGCCTGCTGCAGGCGCAGGGGATCGCGTGAGCACCCGTCCCGGGCCGGCGCCCGTCCGCTTCGACGTCGACGCGGTGCTCGACCGCGCCTCGATCCTGGTGTGCACCGGCTCCGGCGGGGTCGGCAAGACCACGACCGCCGCCGCGCTCGCGCTGCGCGCCGCCGAGCGCGGCCGGCGCACCGTCGTGCTCACCATCGACCCGGCCCGCCGGCTGGCGCAGTCGATGGGGCTGTCGGAGCTCGACAACACCCCGCGCCGGGTCGAGGGGATCGACCCGGCGAACGGCGGCTCCCTCGACGCGATGATGCTCGACATGAAGCGGACGTTCGACGAGATCGTCGTCACGCACGCTGAACCCGGCAAGGCCGAGGCGATCCTCGGAAACCCCTTCTACCAGGCGCTCTCGTCCTCCTTCGCCGGCACGCAGGAGTACATGGCGATGGAGAAGCTCGGCCAGCTGCAGGCCACCGGCGACCACGACCTCGTCGTCGTCGACACCCCGCCGACCCGCTCGGCGCTGGACTTCCTCGACGCCCCCGAGCGCCTGACGACCTTCCTCGACGGGCGCATGATCCGCATCCTGCTGACCCCCGCCAAGGCCGGCGGGAAGGCCTACCTGCGGGTGCTGTCCGGCTCGATCACCCTGTTCACCAACGTCATCACGAAGATCATCGGCGCGCAGGTGCTGCAGGACGTCTCGCAGTTCATCGCTGCCCTGGAGACGATGTTCGGGGGCTTCCGCGAGCGCGCGCAGGGGACCTACGACCTGCTCAAGGCCCCCGGGACGGCCTTCGTCGTGGTGGCGGCGCCCGAGCGCGACGCGCTGCGGGAGGCCGCCTACTTCGTGGAGCGGCTCGCGCAGGAGTCGATGCCGCTGGCCGGTCTGGTCGTCAACCGCGTGCACCGCTCCGGCGGGGCGGGGCTGACCGCCGAGCGGTCGGTCGCGGCCGCGCAGTCGCTGGAGGAGGCGGGCGGCCACGACCTGGCCGCGGCCGTGCTGCGGCTGCACGCCGACCGGGTCGCCCTGGCCGCGCGGGAGCGGCGGCTGCAGGAGCGCTTCAGCGGCGCCCACCCGCGCGTGCCCGTGGTCGAGGTGGCCGCCCAGCCGGGCGACGTGCACGACCTCGACGGGCTGCGCGCTGTGGGCGAGGACCTCGCCGGCGGCCAGGCCGCCGCCGTCCCCGCGTAGGCCCCCGAGGGCCCGCGAGGGCTCAGACCGCCTGGCGGTCGCCGGACTGGTGCTCGGCGCGCGCGCTCTCGAGCAGCGCGCGCCAGCTCGTGACGTCGGGGCGGCGGCGGAGCAGCGCCCGCCGCTCGCGCTCGGTCATCCCGCCCCACACGCCGAACTCCACGCGGTTGTCGAGGGCGTCCGACAGGCACTCCGTCCGGACGGGGCAGCCGGAGCAGACCGCCTTGGCGCGGTTCTGGGCGGCGCCGGTGACGAACAGCTCGTCGGGGTCGGCGTTGCGGCAGGCCGAGGCGGCGACCCAGGCCTGCGGCTCGGACCCGGCGGCGAACAGAGCAGTCATGCGGAGCGTCCTGTCGTGAGGGTCCAGGCTCGAGGGGGGCCCGGGCGACGTCCCACGGTAAGCAGCGCAGGCCCGCACGCCAACGCCCGTAGGGCTCATCTTCGGATAGCCCATCCGGACTAGTCCTCGCGCTCGGTGACGCGCCGTACCGGCAGCACGAGCAGCGCCGCCGTACCCTCGATGTCGTGCAGACGTCGACCGCCGCGCTCCGCCTCGGCTACGCCGTGCTCGCCAGCGTGGTCGCGGGCGTCCTGCTGGCAGCGGTGGCCTTCCCGCTCGTCGGTGGCCTGGGCCTGACGGCCAAGGCGGGCGCCGACGAGTTCCTGGTCCTGCCGGCCGAGCTGGAGACCGCGCCGCTGCCGCAGCGCACCCGCATCCTGGCCGCCGACGGCTCGCAGCTGGCGGTGCTCTACCGCCAGAACCGCGTCTACACCAGGCTCGCCGACATCCCGGCACTGGCCCGGCAGGCGGTCATCGCGACCGAGGACTCGCGGTTCTACGAGCACAAGGGCGTCGACTACAAGGGCACGCTGCGCGCGGCGGTGGAGAACGCGCGCGCCGGCGGCGTCAGCCAGGGCGGGTCGACCCTGACCCAGCAGTACGTCAAGAACGCCCTGCTGCAGGCGGCGGAGGGCAGCAAGACCCAGCAGGACGCCGCCCGCGAGGTCTCGATCGAGCGCAAGATGAAGGAGGCGCGCTACGCGCTGGCCATCGAGCGCACGATGACCAAGGACGAGATCCTCGAGCGCTACCTCAACATCGCCTACTTCGGCAACGGCGTCTACGGCATGGGCACGGCCGCCAGCTTCTACTTCGCCAAGCCCGTGCAGAAGCTCACCCTCGCCGAGGCGGCGACGCTGGCCGGCATCGTGCAGAGCCCCGGCCGCTTCGACCCGGTCAAGGCGCTGCGCGACCCGGCCTTCATGACCGCGCTGCTGCAGCGGCGCGGCACGGTCCTGTCGCGCATGCAGTCCGTCGGGTTCATCACCGAGAAGGACCGGGTCTACGCCGCCGGGCAGGTCAGCACTCCGCAGAAGCCGCTGTTCAGGATCCGCCCGGTGCAGAGCGGGTGCGAGGCGCCCGGGGTGCGGGCGCCGTACTTCTGCGACTACATCCGGCGCACCCTGGAGTCGGACGGCATCGGTGCCGCGCTCGGCTCGACCCGCGAGCAGCGCCAGAGCGCGCTGCTGGCCGGCGGGCTCACGATCCGCACCACCCTCGACCCGAAGGTCCAGTTCGCGGCGCAGCGGGCGGCGGAGGACCACGTGCCGCCGGCCGACACCTTCCGCGGCGAGGACTTCGGTGCCGCGGTCGCCGTCGACGTCGTCGAGCCGGGCACCGGCGCGGTCAAGGCCATGGCGGTCAACCGCCGCTACACCGACACCCCCGGGTCGACCAACACGAAGGTGAACCTCGCCATCGGCGGCTCGAGCGGCTTCCAGGCCGGCTCCACCTTCAAGGCGTTCGTGCTCGCCGAGGCGCTGCGACAGGGCTTCCCGCTCGGCTACTCGATCTACTCCCCGCAGACCTACGTCTCACCGGTCTGCAACGAGTACCCCGGCGGGCCGCCGTACGCCCCGAGCAACTCGGGCGAGAGCCAGGCCGGCACCTACGACATGGAGACCGGCACGCACCACTCGGTCAACACCTACTTCGTGCAGCTCCAGGAGCGCACGGGCAACGAGGCTCCCGCCGAGCTGGCCGAGAAGATGGGCGTGCGGCAGTTCGAGGGCGGCAGCCCCAGCGCACCGCTCAACCGGGGATGCGCCTTCTTCGGCGGCAACGACGTCAGCCCCCTCGCGATGGCCGGTGCCTACGCCACCTTCGCCGCCCGCGGGCGGTACTGCCCGCCGCGCGCCGTCGCGTCGATCACCGACGCCGCGGGCGCCGAGCTGGCGCTGCCGGAGCAGGAGTGCGAGCAGGTGCTCGAGCAGCCCGTCGCCGACACCGTCAACGCCGTGCTGCGGGGCGTGGTCACCGGCGGCAGCACGGGCAGCACCGGACGCGCGGCCGCCATCGGCCGTCCGGCCGCGGGCAAGACCGGCACCACGAACGGCTCCAAGGCGGCCTGGTTCGTCGGCTACACCCCGCAGCTGTCCACGGCGGTGTGGGTGGGTGACCCGGGCGCCCCCGGCCGCCAGGTCAAGGAGATGAAGCAGGTCCGGATCAACGGCAACTACTACTCGGCGGTGTACGGCGGCACGGTGCCGGCGGCGATCTTCCGCAGCACGATGCAGTCGGCCCTCGAGGGCGTCGAGGAGCGGTCCTTCGCGTGGCCCGCGCCGCTCGACCGGCGGCGCGGTGAGGTGACCGTGCCCGACGTGCGCGGGCTGAGCATGGAGGAGGCCGAGCGCGTGCTCGTCCAGGCCGGGCTGTCGGTCCGCGACGGCGGGCGGGTGTCCGGCTCGGGCGTCCGGCGCGGCAACGCTGCCTGGACCCGGCCCCGGGCCGGACGCGAGGTCGACCGCGGCGACCGCGTGACGCTGTACGAGTCCGCCGGTCGCCGCTGAGCGCCGGCCGTCCGGCTCAGCCGGCGGCCAGGGCAGCACGCACGGCGGCGGCGACCCGGCTGCCCTCCGCCCGGCCGGAGACCTGCGGTCCGACGGCCTTCATGACGGCACCCATCGCGCGCGGGCCGCTCGCGCCGGTCTCGGCGACGGCCGCGGCGACCAGTGCGGCGAGCTCGTCGTCGGACAGCTGCGTCGGCAGGTAGGCGGCCAGCACCTGCTCCTCGGCCAGCTCCCGGGCGGCGCGGTCCTCGGCTCCGCCGGAGCGGAAGGCCTCCGCCGCCTCCCGCCGCTTCTTCGCCTCCCGGGTGACGACCGTGAGCTCCTCGTCGGCCGACAGGCTGCGGGCGGCCTTGCCGGCGACCTCCTCGTTGCCGATCGCCGTCAGCACCATGCGCAGGGTGGCGGTGCGCAGCTCGTCGCGCGCCTTCATCGAGGTCGTGAGGTCGTCCTTCAACCGGTCCTTCAGCTCACCCATGCCGGTCACGCTAGCCCGCGCGCCGGGTGACCTACGGTGTCGCGGTGGCGGCCCGCGGTGCACTCGTCCTGGCCGCTGCGGCGTGGCCCTTCGTCGAGCCGCTGCTGCCGGCGCTGCGCCGGGTCCGCGTGCCGGTGCTCCCTCCGGACGCCCGAGCCGGCGGACGGCCACTGACCGTGCTGCACGTGTCCGACCTGCACCTGCTCCCGCGTCACACCCGGCGGGCCGCGTGGGTGCGTGCGCTGGCCCGCCTGCGCCCCGACCTCGTGGTCTCGACGGGCGACCACGTCTCGTCGGCCCGCAGCATCCCGCTGCTGCTGCAGACCCTGGGCGCCCTGACCGCCGACGGCACGCCCGGCGTGTTCGTCCCCGGCAACAACGACTACTTCTCGCCCGTACGGCCGCGCCCGACCTCCTACCTGCACGACGGGCCGCCGCGTCCGCGCAGCATCGACCTGCCCTGGGCGAGCACCTCCCGGCGGCTGCAGGACGCCGGCTGGACCGACGTCACCCACCGGCGGACCGTCGTGGAGGTGGCCGGCACGCCGGTCACCGTGACCGGGACCGACGACGCCCACCTGCGGCGCGACCGCTACGACGCGGTGAGCGGTCCCGTCGACGGCCTCGGGCTCGGCGTCACGCACACCCCGCAGCGCTCCCTGCTCGAGGCCTTCGCCGCCGACGGCCACGCGCTGGTCCTGGCCGGGCACACCCACGGGGGCCAGCTGCGCCTGCCCGGGCTGGGGCCCGCGGTGACCAACTGCGACCTCGAGCGGGACCGTGCCCGGGGGCTGTCCCGGCTCGTCCCCGGGTCGGGGGCCGGTGGCTGGCTGCACGTCAGCGCGGGGCTCGGCACCAGCCCGTACCTGCCCGTGCGGCTGTGCTGCCGGCCCGAGGCGACGCTGCTCACGCTCGTCGAGCGCACCTGACGCCGTCCGGTAGGCTCGGTCCCGCACGGTCTCGGGGTGTGGCGCAGCTTGGTAGCGCGCTGCGTTCGGGACGCAGAGGTCGCAGGTTCAAATCCTGTCACCCCGACCAGCCTCCGCCTCGGCGGAGGACGGCAGTCCCGAGGAGGGCACCGGCGAGAGCCGGTGCCCTTCGTCGTCGACGGGGGTCCCTCGCTGCGGCCCCGGCAGACCGCGGGTCCGGCAGACTGGACGGATGACCGCGTCCGCCGACCTGCCCGCCTGGGAGCGCCGCTTCCGCGCGCCGAGGGTGAGCCTGCCCGAGTGGGCCCGCGACGCTCCGGCGCGCTGCCTGTACGTCGGCAACGCCACCGGCACCTACGAGCTGTACGCCTGGGACCGGGAGACCGGCTCGACCCGGCAGGCGACCGACCGCCCCGACGGCACCAGCGACGGGGCGCTGTCTCCCGACGGCGAGCAGCTGTGGTGGTTCGACGACACCAGCGGGGACGAGTTCGGGATCTGGCAGCGCCAGCCGTTCGACGGCGGCGCCGACGAGCCGGCCGCCCCCGGCGTGCCGGCGGGCTACCCGGCGGGACTCGAGATCGGCCGCACGCTGACGGTCGTCGGGGTGTCGACCGACGACGGCTCCGCCGTGCACGTGGTGCGTCCCGGCGCGACGACGCTGCTCTACGCCAGCGAGCACGACGCCTCCGTGACGGGGCTGTCGGCGGACGACGACCTCGTCGTGATCGACCACTCCGAGCACGGCGACAGCAGGCACCGGGCGCTGCGGGTGCTCCGGCTCGGTCGCGACGGCGACGGGGACGGCGCCGTCGTGTGGGAGCGCTGGGACGGCGAGGGCCTGGGGCTGTCGGCCGTGGGCTTCTCACCCGTCCCCGGCGACCCGCGCCTGCTCGCGGTGCACGAGCGCGACGGGCGGCTGCTGCCGTTCGTCGTCGACCCGCTCACCGGCCGCGAGGTGCACCCCGACCTCGCCCACCTGTCCGGCGACCTCGACGCCGACTGGTACCCCGACGGGCGGTGCCTGCTGGTGCGGCGCGACGCCTCGGGCCGCTCGACGCTGCACCGGGTGGACCTCGACGGCGCGACCACCGACCTCGCGACCCCCGACGGGACCATCGGCGACGCGACCGCGCGCCCCGACGGCGAGGTCGAGTTCTCCTGGTCGTCCTCCGCGGCGCCGACGGTGATCCGCTCGACCGCGGGGCACGTGGTGCTCGCGCCGCCCGGTGATCCGGCTCCCGGGTCCGTCCCGCTGACCGACGCGTTCGTCGAGGGCCCCGGCGGGACGGTGCACGCCCTGGTCGCGGCGCCTGTCGGCTCGGGGCCGTTCCCGACGGTGTTCCTCGTGCACGGCGGACCGACCTGGCAGGACAGCGACGACTTCGCGGCCGACCGCGCGGCGTACGTCGACCTCGGCTGCGCGGTCGTGCACGTGAACTACCGGGGCTCGACCGGCTACGGCACCGCCTGGCGCGACGCCCTCACCGGGCGGCCCGGCCTGACCGAGCTCGAGGACGTCGCGGCCGTGCACGACTGGGCGCTCGCGACCGGACTGGCCGACCCCGGGCGCACCGCGCTCGCCGGAGCGTCCTGGGGCGGCTACCTGACGCTGCTCGGGCTCGGCACGCAGCCCGAGCGCTGGGCCTGCGGCGTCGCGGGCGTGCCGGTCGCCGACTACCTGGCGGCCTACGAGGACGAGATGGAGCAGATGCGGGCGTTCGACCGCTCGCTGTTCGGTGGGTCACCGGAGGAGGTCCCCGAGCGCTACGAGCGCTCGTCGCCGCTCACCCACGTCGACGCCGTCCGCGCACCGGTGCTGGTGCTGGCAGGGGCGAACGACCCGCGGTGCCCGATCCGGCAGATCGACCGCTGGCTGGAGGCCGCGACCGCGCGGGGCAAGCAGGTCGAGGTCTACCGCTTCGACGCCGGACACGGCTCCCTGGTCGTCGACGAGCGGGTGCGGCAGATGCGCACCGAGCTCGGCTTCGTCGCCCGACAGCTGGGGCTGCCCGACCCGCGCTGAGCCGGCCGGTCAGCCGTCGTCGCCCCCGCCGTTCCCGTTCCCGTTCCCGCCGTTCCCGTTCCCGCCGTTCCCGTTCCCGCCGCCGTCGCCACCACCGCCGTCGCCACCCCCGCCGTCGCCACCACCGCCGTCGCCACCCCCGCCGTCGCCGCCGTCGCCACCGCCACCGTCGTCCGGCCCCTCCGGCTCCCCGGTGTCCGGCTCGTCGGTCGGGGCGGGGTCCTGCGTCGGCGGCGCCTGCGTCGGCGGCGGCGTCGTCGGCGCAGGCTCCGAGGTGGGCTCGGGGGACGGTGTCGGCGAGGGTGTCGGCGAGGGCTCCTCGGTCGGCTCCTCGGTGGGCTCGGGCGTCGGCGAGTCCTCCACCTCGAGCTCGGCGACGCTGTCGCGCACGGCGAGCGCCGCAGCGCGCAGCGGCTCTGCCTCGGCGGCGGTCAGGTCGCCGCTGCTCACCTGCTCGCGCAGCGTCGCCAGCAGGTCGTCGACGGCCGTGCGGACCGCCTCCGGGCTCTGGTCGTTGGCCGCGCCGAGCACCGCGTTGACGTCGTCGCGCACCGTGGTGGCCGGGCTGCCGGCGCAGCCGCCCAGCACGAGCAGCACGACCGGCAGCACGAGCAGCCGGGTGCGCCTCATCGCTCCTCCAGCCGCTCGGCGGCGTCGCGCAGGCGCTGCAGGTCCGAACGCAAGGTGTCGGGCAGCTCGCTGCTGACCTCGGGCAGGGGGGTGAGCACCGTCTCGCGGGTGCTGACGGCGTAGGCCGCCGCCGCGAGCGCCGCCACCAGCACCAGCAGCACCACGACGTACGGCGCGGAGCTGCGGCGGGGCTGGGGCACCGGCCGCGGCGCCGCCGGGGCGGGAGCCGTCCGCGCCGAGGGGGCGGGCGCCACCGCGGTGCGCGGCAGCACGGTCGTCCGCTCCACCGAGGGAGGCGGCGCGATCACTGTCGTAGCGGCGCCGCCGCGGGCGATGTCGTCGAGCGCGGTGGCCGCCTGGGCCGGGGTGGGCCGTGCGGCCGGCTCCCGGTCGGTCATCGCGCGCAGCAGCCCCTGCCACCCGGCGGGCAGCGTCGCGGGCACCTGCGGCGGCCGGTGCAGCCGGGCCAGCGCCACCTCGACGGTGCTGCCGGCGTACTCGCGCTGCCCGGTCAGGGACTCCAGCAGCACCAGGCCGAGGGCGTAGACGTCGGCGGCCGGGCCGACCGGCTCTCCGGCGACCTGCTCGGGAGCGAGGTAGGACGCGGTGCCGACCATCATCCCGGTGCTGGTCACCCGGGCGGAGTCGACCAGCCGGGCGATGCCGAAGTCGGTCAGCCGTACCCGCCCGTCGGTCCCCATGAGGATGTTGGCAGGCTTGACGTCGCGGTGCAGCAGGCCCTTGCCGTGCACGTAGGCCAGGGCCGCGGCCAGCGACGACCCGATGGCGGCCGTGCGCGCCGGCGGCAGCGGCCCGCGCTTGAGGGTGTCGGCCAGCGTCTCGCCCTCGACGAGCTCCATCACGACCCACGGATGGCCGCGCTCGTCGGTGCCGGCGTCGTAGACCGGGACGAGTCCGGGGTGGTTGAGCCGGGCCAGCAGCCGGGCCTCCTCCCCGGCCCGGGCGGCGCTGTCGTCGGTCGGGACGGTGACCAGCTTGAGCGCGACGTCGCGGGCGAGCGCCTCGTCCTCGGCCCGCCACACCTCCGCGGTCCCGCCGCGACCCAGCAGCGACAGCAGCCGGTAGCGGGAGGCCACGACGACGGGCTTCTCCCCGCCGGCCGGCATCGCCTGGGTCGGGTCGGTCATGAGCGGGGCGCGAGAGCGGGCGACAGCGCGCCGGCGAGCAGCTCGGCGATCTGGACGGCGTTCAGGGCGGCGCCCTTGCGCAGGTTGTCGTTGCTCACGAACAGCGCCAGCCCGCGCGGGCCGTCCTGGCGCAGGCGCCCGACGAAGCTCGGGTCACGGCCGGCCGCCTGCAGCGGGGTCGGCACGTCCGACAGCTCGACCCCCGGCGCGTGCCGCAGCAGCTCGGTCGCACGCTCGACCGACAGCGGCTCGGCGAACTCGACGTTGAGCGACAGCGAGTGGCCGGTCAGGACCGGGACGCGCACGCAGGTGCCCGAGACCCGCAGGTCGGGGATGCCGAGGATCTTGCGGCTCTCGTTGCGGAGCTTCTGCTCCTCGTCGGTCTCGAACGACCCGTCGTCGACGACCGACCCGGCGAGCGGCAGCACGTTGAAGGCGATCGGCGCGACGTACTTGTGCGGCGCGGGGAAGTCGACGGCCGCCCCGTCGTGCACGAGCGCGGTGGCCTGCTCCACGGTCGCGCGGAGCTGTCCGTCGAGCTCCTCGACCCCGGCCACGCCGCTGCCGGACACGGCCTGGTAGGTGCTGGCCACGATGCGGACCAGCCCGGCGGCGTCGTGCAGCGGCTTGAGCACCGGCATCGCCGCCATCGTGGTGCAGTTGGGGTTGGCGACGATGCCCTTGCGGACCTCGCCGAGCGCGTGCGGGTTGACCTCGCTGACGACCAGCGGCACGTCCGGGTCCATCCGCCAGGCGGAGGAGTTGTCGATGACCGTGGCGCCGGCGGCGGCGAACACGGGCGCCAGCCGCCTGCTGGTGGACGCACCCGCGCTGAAGATCGCCAGGTCGAGCCCGCCGGGGTCGGCGGCCGAGGCGTCCTCGACGACGACCTCCCGGTCGCCGACCCTCAGGGTCGAGCCCGCGGAGCGGGCGCTCGCGAACAGCCGCACCTGCTCGAGGGGGAGGTCGCGCTCGGCCAGCAGCCGGAGCACGACCGCACCCACCTGCCCGGTGGCGCCCACGACGCCCAGGCGGACGCCTGCACCTGCGGGGCTGCTCACCGGCCGGTCCCGCCGTAGACGGTGGCGGCCTCGCCCTCGGCCGCGTCGAGGGCGAACGCCTCGTGCACGGCCCGCACCGCCGCCGGCACGTCGGTGTCGCGGCACACGACGGAGATCCGGATCTCGGAGGTGCTGATCGCCTCGGCGTTGATGCCGCCCCCGGCGAGCGCCTCGAAGAAGGTCGCGGTCACGCCGGGGTGGCTCTTCATGCCGGCGCCGACGAGCGAGACCTTGCCGATGTGCTCGTCGGACAGCAGCGCGTCGAAGCCGACGGTGCTCTGCAGCTTGGCCAGCGCGCCCATGGCCGTGACCAGGTCGCTGGTCGGCAGCGTGAACGAGATGTCGGTGCGGTCGGTGGCACCGGAGACGTTCTGCACGATCATGTCGATGTTGACCTCGGCGTCGGCCACGGCGCGGAAGATCGCGGCCGCCTCGCCCGGCTTGTCCGGCACGCCCACCACGGTGACCCGCGCCTCGGACAGGTCGTGCGCGACCCCGCTGATGATGGCCTGCTCCACTGGGTCTCCCGTGATCAGAGTGCCGGGCTTGTTCGCGAACGACGACCGCACGACGAGCGGCACGCCGTAGCGGCGGGCGTACTCCACGCAGCGCAGGTGCAGGATCTTGGCGCCGGACGCCGCGAGCTCGAGCATCTCCTCGTACGACACCGTCGGCAGGTGCCGCGCGGACGGCACGATGCGCGGGTCGGCGGAGTAGACGCCGTCGACGTCGGTGCAGATCTCGCACACCTCGGCGCCCAGGGCCGCGGCCAGGGCGACGGCGGTCGTGTCGGAGCCGCCCCGCCCCAGCGTGGTGATGTCCTTGCTGTCCTGGCTGACGCCCTGGAAGCCCGCGACGATCGCGACGTGGCCGGCGCCGAGGGCCTCCGAGATGCGGCCGGGCGTCACGTCGATGATGCGGGCCTTGCCGTGCACCGAGTCGGTGATCACGCCGGCCTGGCTGCCGGTGAAGGAGCGGGCGGACAGCCCGAGCGACTGGATCGCCATCGCCAGCAGGGCCATCGAGATGCGCTCCCCCGCGGTCAGCAGCATGTCGAGCTCGCGGCCGGGGGGCAGCGGCGACACCTGCTGCGCGAGGTCGAGCAGCTCGTCCGTGGTGTCGCCCATCGCGCTCACCACGACGCACACGTCGTGGCCGGCCTTGCGGGTGGCGACGATGCGCTCGGCGACCCGCTTGATGCGCTCGGCGTCGGACACGGACGAGCCACCGTACTTCTGCACGACGAGGCCCATGGGTGCCGAGTCTAGTGGGGCAGGGTCGGCCCGCCGCGTGCGCCGCTGCGGGGGGTACCACCGCCCTGTGGACGTGGAGCGCACCGAGGACGGGCGCTACGTCGTCGTGCGGGGCCGGCGCTGGCGCGCCACCGACCCGCAGGTGCCGGCGGAGGTGGCCGCGGTCCTGCGGCGCGAGCTGATGAGCGCCCGGCGGGCGGTCGGCGCCGCCCTGCGCAGCGGGGACGAGGGCGCCGAGCGGGAGGCCCGCGCCCGCGTGCACCGCGCGAAGACCGCGCTCGGCGAGCGGGGCACGCCCTGGTGGGAGCAGAGCTCCCAGGAGCGGCGCGAGCGCTGGGAGGCAGGACTGCCCTGGACCGGCGATGCACCGGCGCACGGACCTCCAGCGGCCGAGACGGGCGCCTAGACCCCCTCGGGGAGCTCCTCGGCGACGGCGTCCAGGCGCACGTGGGCGACGATGCTCTGCAGCGCCCGCAGCGCGGCGCCCGCCGACCCGCCCCAGCTGTTGAGGTAGGTGTACTGCCACCACCACAGCGCCTCGCGGCCGCGGCCGGCGTCGTAGTGCTGCAGCCCGCGCAGGAGGTCCTGGCCCATGTCGGCCAGGTCGTCCGACATCCGGTACGGCACCGGCGGCTCGTCGCCGTACGGGTCGAACACCTCGACGTAGGCGTCGACCGGGTCCAGCTCGCTGGCCAGTCCCTGCCGCACGAGGTCGAGGTCGGGCGAGTGCTCGAGCACGGGCTCGACGTTGCTGTCGAGGATGACGTCGGTGCGTGCGCCGAGGTGGGCGCCGGCGACGCACATCTGCGCCACGTCGAGCAGCAGCAGCGCGACCGCCTGCGAGCCGGCGCTGCCGGCGGCGACCAGCTCCAGCGTCTCGAGGAACGACCGCGCGTCGCGGGCGATGTCCGTCGCGAGCTGCAGGTCCTGGGAGGGCTCAGACATCCACTCGTCTCCGTCCTTCGAAGGCGCGGCCCAGGGTGACCTCGTCGGCGTACTCGAGGTCGCCGCCGACGGGCAGGCCGCTCGCCAGCCGGGTGATGCGCAGGCCCATCGGGCCGAACATGCGCGCGAGGTAGGTGGCCGTCGCCTCCCCCTCGAGGTTGGGGTCGGTGGCCAGGATCAGCTCGTCGACCGAGCCGTCCTGCAGGCGCACCATGAGCTCGCGCACCCGCAGGTCGTCCGGGCCGACGCCCTCGATGGGGCTGATCGCCCCGCCGAGCACGTGGTAGCGCCCGCGGAACTCGCGCGTCTTCTCGATCGCGACCACGTCCTTGGGCTCCTCGACGACGCAGATCACCGAGAGGTCTCGCCGCGGGTCACGGCAGACGCGGCACTCGTCCTGCTCCGAGACGTTGCCGCAGACCGTGCAGAAGCGCACCTTCGACTGGACCTCGACCAGCGCCGAGACCAGGCGGCGCACGTCAGCGGGGTCGGCGGCGAGCAGGTGGAAGGCGATGCGCTGCGCGCTCTTGGGACCCACACCGGGGAGCTGGCCGAGCTCGTCGATGAGGTCCTGGACGGCGCCTTCGTACATGTGCGCTTACATGCCGGGCAGGCCGAGGCCGCCCAGCCCGCCGGCGAGCGGGCCCATCGTCGTCGACTGCAGCTCGGCGGCGTTCGTCGCGGCGTCGCGGATCGCGGCGACGACGAGGTCCTCGAGGCTCTCGACGTCGTCCGGGTCGACGGCGCGCGGGTCGATCTTCACCGAGAGGACCTCGCCGGAGCCGGTCACGACGGCCGTGACCAGCCCGCCACCGGCGGTGCCGGTCACCTCGGTCTCGGCGAGCTTGCTCTGCGCCTCCATGAGCTGCTGCTGCATCTTCTGCGCCTGCTTCATCAGCTGCTGCATGTTCGGCTGTCCGCCGGGGCCTGCCATGGTGCCTGCCTTCGTCTGGGGAGGGAGTCCGAGCGTACGGGGGTCAGTCGCCTCCGGAGGTGCTCACCACGCGACCGCCGAGCTGGTCCTGCACGAGGCGCAGCGCCGCGTCCTGCCCGCGGGGGGCCTCCGGGGGCGGGGGCGCGTCCGGGTCCTCCGGCACCGCCTCGTCCCCGGGCGCGAAGTCCTCGTACGGCGGCGGTGCCTGCGGGGCGGGGGCGGCCGCGGGACCGGCAGAGGTGTGAGCGGAGGCGGAGTGGGCGGAGGCGGCGTGGGGGTGGGCGTGGGCGTGGGGCGCCAGGCTCGCGTGCAGGACGCAGGCCAGCTCGAAGCGCGCGCCGAGCGTCGCCTCGAGCGCCTCCCCCAGGACGTCGGGCCCGGTGCTGGCCGAGAACTGGCGCAGGATCGGGGCGTGCTGGAACGCCAGCACCAGGCGGCTGCCCTCGACCGAGGACACCGTCGCGTCGGCGAGCTGCGCGTGCGCGGTGCGCTTGCGGGTCTTGACCGCCGCCAGCACCTCGTCCCAGGACGCGCGCAGCGCCGCGGCGTCGAGCCCGCCGGGAGCCGGGGCAGCGTGGGCGGGGCCGGGAGCCGCGGGACCGGTGGCTGCCGCGGGAGCCGCGGGTGCGGGGCCCCCGC
>CADCUB010000138.1 GCA_902805775.1 uncultured Frankineae bacterium
GCCGGGTGAGCCGGTGGCGGCCTCCATGACGGCGACGGTGTCGTCGAGGCCGACCGCGGCCACGCCGCGGGCGTTGAAGAAGTCGCTCATCACCAGCCCCGAGATGTTGATGGCGCCGAGCACCCCGACGGCGCCTCCGACGGCCGTGAGCCAGCGGCCCTTCCGGCCGCGGACCAGCGTCATGGCGACGAGCAGGCCGGGCACGAGCAGCACCCAGCCCCAGTGCAGGAACGCCGCCGACAGGTCGCTCTGGACCGGGTCGGCGGCCAGGCTCGCGACGTAGCCGCGGGTCGAACTGTCGGCCTGGTCGGGCGACAGGGCGGCGCCGACCCCGTACAGGACGGTGCCGACGACGAGCGAGACGCCGGCAGCGGTGCGGCGGACGCCGGCGAGCCCGTCACCGTCCTCGCGGACGGCAGGGGCGGCAGGGGCGGCGGGGGCGGTCGTGGGAAGGGCGGTGGCGGTCATGGCGCGTCTCCTGGCTCGGTGGCGCACCCCGGTGGTGCGACGCCGAGGACGGTGCCGGAACGGGGGAGTCCGGCGCGTCCCCGCAGCGGCTCGAGCCGGGTCCGCCCGGGGTCGTACGCCGGGGCCGCGGTCGTCCACCCGCGAGTGGACGTCACGACCGCGTCCGTCCCCGTAGCGTCGCCGGCGGACGAGGAGGTGGGCAGGTGGGACTGCGCAGGAGCCGCGGCGCGCTGCTGGCAGTGGCGGCCGTCGTGCTGGCGGTCGTCTCGCTGGCCGAGGTGCTGCTCGACCCGGCCGGCCCGGCGGACCGCACGGGGAGCACGGTCCTGGCACTCGCGGCCGCGGCGTGCGTCGCGCTGGCGGCGGTGTCGCCGGTGGTCGCCTTCCTGCTGTCGCTGCTCGCCTTCCCGGCCGCCGTCGCGCTCGACCTGCCGGGCCTCGGCGGAGGGCAGCTCATCGTCCTGCTGCTGCTCATGGGGCTGGTCGGGGCCGCGACGCGGGCGCGCACGGCGGCGGCCCTCGCCGGGCTCGGCACGCTCGTGTCGGCCGGGGCGCTCGTCGCCGCCGGCGAGGCCGTCTGGGAGTTCCTGTTCTTCGGGGTGCTGTTCGGCGGGGCCACCGCCGTCGGCGTGCTGCTGCGCCGCGAGGCGGAGCGCTCGGCGCAGCTGACCGCGCTCGCCGCCGCGCTCGCCGCCGAGCGCGAGGCGCGGGCCCGCGACGCGGTCGCCGAGGAGCGCACCCGCATCGCCCGCGAGCTGCACGACGCCGTCGCCCACACGATGAGCGTCATGGTGCTGCAGGTCGGCGTCGTACGGCACCGGCTGGCCGACCGGCCGGTCGAGCACGACGTGCTGCTCGACGTCGAGCGCATCGGGCGGCAGGCCGGCGACGAGCTGCGGCGCACGCTCGGCGTCCTGCGGCCGGGCAGCGACGAGGAGCGTCGGGCGCCGCAGCCGTCCCTGCGCCGGGTCGACGAGCTGCTCGACCAGGTGCGCGCCGCGGGGCTGCGGGTGCGCCTCGAGCGCGAAGGTGACGTGGACGTGCTGCCGCCCGGCCTCGACGTGTCGGCCTACCGCGTGCTCCAGGAGGCGCTCACGAACGTGCTGCGGCACGCCGGCCCGACCGAGGTCGTCGTCCGCCTGAGGTCGTCCGGCGGCGCGCTCGACCTCGTCGTCGAGGACGCAGGACCGCGACCCGGGCGCGCGGCGGCGTCGACGACCGGGTCCGGTCACGGCCTGCTGGGCATGCGCGAGCGGGTGGCCGTCTACGCCGGGGTGCTCGACGCCGGGCCGCGGCCCGGAGGCGGCTGGGCCGTCTCCGCGCGCCTGCCGCTGCCGGCGGTCCCGGCGCCGCGCGGGGTGACGGCGTGACGGTGCGTGTCGTACTCGCCGACGACGAGACGATGGTGCGGGCGGGGCTCCGGCTGCTGCTCGACGGCGAGCCCGACCTCGAGGTGGTCGGGGAGGCCGCCGACGGCCGGGAGGTGCTGGTGGTCGCGCGGTCGGTGCGCCCCGACGTCGTCCTCATGGACATCCGCATGCCGCACGTCGACGGGCTCGCCGCGGCCCGGCAGGTGCTCGCCGAGCTGCCCGGCACCGCGGTCGTCGTCCTCACGACCTTCGACGAGGACGCCTCCGTCGACGAGGCCCTGCGCGCCGGGGTGTCGGGGTTCCTGCTGAAGATGTCGGCGCCCGAGCAGCTGCTCGAGGCCGTCCGGCGCGCCGCGGCCGGCCAGGCGCTGCTCGACCCCGCCGTGACGGCCCGGGTCATCGCCGGCTACGGCAGCGCGCCGGCGCCCGGACCGAGGGCCGCCGAGCTCGCCCGGCTCACCGACCGGGAGACCGACGTCCTGCGGCTGGTCGCCCAGGGGCTCAACAACCCCGAGATCGCGGCGCGCCTGTTCCTCGGTGAGGCGACCGTGAAGACGCACTTCGGCCGGGTGCTCGCGAAGCTGGGGCTGCGCGACCGGGCGCAGGCGGTCGGCTTCGCCTACGAGAGCGGGCTGGTCGCCCGGGGCGGCGGCTGAGCGCTTCGCGGCGGCTGCGGCGATCGGGTAGTGTGGCGGGCTGTCGCGCGGCGCGCCTGGTTGACGTGTGCCCGGCGTGGCCCCCGAAGACCTCGATGGAGAGCGGTTCCTGTGCGCACGTACACCCCCAAGCCCGGCGACATCACCCGCGCCTGGCACGTCATCGACGCCGAGGACATCGTGCTCGGCCGGCTGGCCAGCCAGGCGGCCACGCTGCTGCGCGGCAAGCACAAGCCGTACTACGCACCTCACCTCGACACCGGCGACTTCGTGGTCATCGTCAACGCGGGCAAGGTCGCGATGACGGGCAAGAAGGCCGAGCAGTCGACGGTCTACCACCACTCCGGCTTCCCGGGTGGCCTCAAGCGCACGTCGTACGCCGACGTCCTCGCGACCCGTCCCGAGCGGATCGTCGAGAAGGCCATCAAGGGGATGCTGCCGCACAACACCCTCGGCCGGCAGATGCTCTCCAAGCTGAAGGTCTACGCCGGTCCCACGCACCCCCACCAGGCGCAGGCTCCTGTGCCCTTCGAGCTGAAGCAGGTCTCCCAGTGACCGTCCTCTCCGGCGCTCCCGCCGACCTCATCCAGACCGTCGGTCGCCGCAAGGAGGCGATCGTGCGCGTGCGCCTCGTCCCGGGCACCGGTCAGTACAAGCTCAACGGCCGCACCCTCGAGCAGTACTTCCCCAACAAGGTGCACCAGCAGGCGGTCAACGAGCCGTTCGTCACGCTCGAGAAGACCGAGCAGTACGACGTCATCGCCCGCCTGCACGGCGGCGGCGTCAGCGGCCAGGCCGGTGCGCTGCGCCTGGCCATCGCCCGCGCGCTCATCGAGGTCGAGCCCGACGACCGGCCGGCGCTGAAGAAGGAGGGCTTCCTGACCCGCGACGCGCGGATCAAGGAGCGCAAGAAGTACGGCCTGAAGAAGGCCCGCAAGGCGCCGCAGTACAGCAAGCGCTAGTCCGTCCCGACGAGGCGGTCACCCGGTGGGTGACCGCCTCGCCGCATGTCGAGGGGGTTCTGCATGGCACGGCTGTTCGGCACGGACGGCGTACGCGGGCTGGCCAACGGCCCGGTCCTCACGCCCGAGCTGGCGCTGGCGGTGGCCCGCAGCGCGGCGCACGAGCTGCTCGCGCTGCGCCGCGGTCCCGGCCGGCCGCTGGCCGTCATCGGGCGCGACACGCGGCCGTCCGGGCCGATGCTGGAGGCCGCTGCTGCCGCGGGGTTCGCGAGCGCGGGCGTCGACGTGCGCCTGCTGGGCGTCGTGCCGACGCCGGTGGTCGCCCACGCCTGCGCGCGCGAGGGCGCCGACCTCGGCCTGGTGGTCAGCGCCTCGCACAACCCGATGCCCGACAACGGCCTGAAGCTGTTCGGCCCGGGCGGCTGGAAGCTGCCCGACGACGTCGAGGTGGCCCTCGAGAAGCGGCTCGGCGAGACGCCGGAGCGCCCGTCCGGCCTCGAGCTCGGCCGCATCTCCGCCGCGCCGGAGCTGCTGGAGCACTACCTGGACGCCCTGCTCGCCACCGCTCCCGGGCCGGTGGCCGGCGTCAAGGTGGTCGTCGACTGCGCCCAGGGCGCCGCGTCGCAGGCCGCTCCCGAGCTGTACCGGCGAGCCGGTGCCGAGGTCGTCGCGCTGTCCGCGGACGGCGACGGCGAGCGCATCAACGACGGCTGCGGCGCCACCCACCTCGAGCAGCTGCAGGCCGCGGTGGTGGAGCACGGCGCCGACCTCGGGCTCGCCCACGACGGGGACGCCGACCGGTGCCTCGCGGTCGACGCGACCGGCGCGGTCGTCGACGGCGACCAGCTGCTGGCGCTGCTCGCCGTCGGGCTGTCCGAGCGCGGCGCGCTGCCGACCGGGACGGTGGTCGCCACGGTCATGAGCAACCTCGGCTTCGTCCGGGCCATGCAGGAGCACGGCATCGACGTCGTGCAGACGGCGGTGGGGGACCGGTACGTCCTCGAGGCCATGCGGGCCGGCGGGCACGTCCTGGGCGGCGAGCAGTCCGGCCACACGGTGCTGCTGGAGCACGCGACGACCGGTGACGGACTGCTGACCGGCCTGACCGTGCTCAGCCGGATGGCGCAGACCGGCCTCCCGCTCGCCGAGCTGGCGGCGGTCATGACCCGGCTGCCGCAGGTGCTGGTCAACGTCCCCGCCGAGCGCAGCCGGGCCACCGACGCCGACGTCCTCGACGCGGTGGGCGGGGAGGAGGAGCAGCTCGGCAGCAGCGGCCGGGTGCTGCTGCGCCCGTCCGGCACCGAGCCGCTCGTGCGGGTCATGGTGGAGGCCGAGACGGCCGAGCGCGCCGCGGAGGTGGCCGCGCGCCTGGCCGCGGTGGTCGGTCACCAGCCCGACCGTCGACCGTAGATGATCTTGTCATCCGCCCGTCACCCGCGCCCACTACGGTGCAGCGGGTGAAGAACCTCACGCGGGACGAGGCGCGGGCCCGTGCCGCGCTGCTCGACGTGACGTCGTACGACGTGGCGCTCGACCTCACCGGCGGAGCGGAGCGCTTCGGCAGCGTCAGCGTGGTCGCCTTCTCGTGCCGGGAGCCGGGCGCCTCCACGTTCGTCGAGCTCGACGCGCAGCTGCTCACGGCCGAGCTGAACGGCCGCCCGGTCGGACCGCTGGACGGCAACCGCCTGCAGCTGACCGACCTGCAGGCCGACAACCTGCTGACGGTCAGCGCCCGGTGCGCCTACAGCCGCACGGGGGAGGGGCTGCACCGCTTCTCCGACCCCGCCGACGGCGCCACCTACCTGTACGCCCAGAGCTTCCTCGACGACGCGCAGCGGATCTTCGCGTGCTTCGACCAGCCCGACCTCAAGGCGACCTTCTCGCTGTCGGTCGACGCGCCGCAGGACTGGACGGTCGTGGCGAACGGGCGCTGCACGCGCAGGGGCGGCCGCTGGGAGTTCGCGACGACGGAGCGGATGAGCACCTACCTGTTCACGGTCGCGGCCGGGCCGTGGCACTCGCTGACCGGCTCGCACGACGGGATCGAGCTCGGCCTGCACTGCCGGCGCTCGCTGGCCGAGCACCTCGACGCCGACGCCGCCGAGCTGTTCGAGGTGACGGAGCAGTGCCTGGACTTCCAGCAGGAGCGCTTCGGCCGGCGCTACCCGTTCGGCGACACCTACGACCAGCTCTTCGTGCCGGAGTTCAACGCCGGAGCGATGGAGAACCCCGGGGCGGTGACGTTCTCGGAGATGTTCGTCTTCCGCAGCCGCACCACCGACGACGAGCGGCGGAAGCGGGCGATGGTCGTCGCCCACGAGATGTCGCACATGTGGTTCGGCGACCTGGTGACCATGCGCTGGTGGGACGACCTGTGGCTCAACGAGTCGTTCGCCGAGCTCATGGGCTTCCTCACCGTCGACCGGGCGACCCGCTTCCGCGACACGTGGGTCGACTTCAGCGCCTCCCGCAAGGCGTGGGGCTACCGCGCCGACCAGCTGCCGAGCACCCACCCGGTGCAGGGCGACGTCGTCGACAACCGCAGCGCGCTGCTGAACTTCGACGGCATCTCCTACGCCAAGGGGGCCTCGGTCCTGCGCCAGCTCATGGCGACCGTCGGCGAGGAGGCCTTCTTCGCCGGCGTGCGGTCGTACGTCGCGCGGCACGCCTTCACCAACACGACCTTCGCCGACCTGCTCACCGAGCTCGAGCGGGCCAGCGGCCGCGACCTCGGCGAGTGGAGCCGCGCGTGGCTGCAGACCTCGGGGGTCAGCACGCTGCGGACCGTCGGCGAGGGCGACCGCGTCGTGCTGGCGCAGGAGTCGGACGTCCTGCGCCCGCACCGGATCGGCGTCGGGCTGTACGACCTCGTCGGCACGGGACCGGAGGCGGCCCTGGTCCTGCGGGAGCGGCTCGACGTCGAGGTCGCCGGCCCCCGGACGCCGCTGGCCGTCGACGTGCGGCCCGACCTGCTGCTGCCCAACGACGGCGACCTCACCTTCGCCAAGGTGCGCTTCGACCCGAGCTCGCTCGCGACCGTGCTCGCCGACCTGCGCCGGCTGGGCGACCCGCTGGCACGTGCGCTGTGCTGGGCGGCGCTGTGGGACGCCTGCCGCGACGGCGAGCTGCCGGCGACGGCCTTCGTGCGGGCGGTCCTGACCGGCGTCGACGGCGAGGGCGACCCGGCGGTCGTCGCGACCCTGCTGACCCAGGCGCGCACGGCGGCCGTGCTCTACGCGCCCGACGGCGGTCCCCTGCGCGACGAGCTCGCGGAGGCCTCCCGGCTCGCGGCCTGGTCGGCGCCCGGCGGCAGCGACCTGCAGCTCACGCGCGTGCGGGCCCTCGCCGCCGCGGCCCGGCTGCCGGCCGCGGCCGAGGTGCTGGAGGGGCTGCTGAGCGGCGCCGACGTCCCGCCGGGGCTGTCGGTCGACACCGAGCTGCGGTGGCACCTGGTCGAGTGCCTGGCCGCGCTGGGGCGGCTCACGCACGACGCGGTGGACGCCGAGCTGGCGCGCGACGACACCGCCGCGGGACGGCTGCACGCCCTGACCTCGCGGGCGGCCATGCCGACCGAGGGCGACAAGGCGCGCACCTGGACCGCGCTGACGTCGGACGGCGCGCTGTCGAACGCGGAGCTGGCGGCGCTGGCCGGCGGCTTCTGGCAGCCGGGGCAGGACGCGCTGCTGCGCCCCTACGTCGCGCGCTACGTCGCCGAGCTGCCGGGCCTGTGGGAGGCACGCACGCCGCAGGTGGCGGGCGTGCTGGCGCAGCAGCTGTTCCCGTCGACGCTGGTGGACGCGCGGGTGCTCGAGCGCACGGCCGTCCTGGAGGACCCGCTGCACCCCGCCGGGCTGCGCCGCTACGTCGCCGAGCAGCGGGCGGACCTGCAGCGCGCGCTGACCGCGCGAGAGCGCGCGGGAGCCACCGCACGCGAGCGCGCAGGGGCCACCCCGCGGGAGACCTCGTGAGGTTCGCCGAGCCCGTCGAGGTCGTGGGCGTCGACGGTGACGACACCCTGTGGCGCTGCCAGGACGCCTTCGACGAGGCCGAGGTGGAGGTGGCCCGGCTGCTGGCCGACCACGCCGACGCCGAGCACGTCGCCGCCGTGCTGGCCCGCACCGAGCGGGCGAACCTCGCGACGTACGGCTTCGGCGTCAAGTCGTGGACGCTCAACGTCCTGCAGAGCGCGCAGGAGATCGCCGGCCCGGCTGCGCCGGTCGCGCCCTTCCTCGAGCTCGGCCGCCGGCTGCTGACCGGTCCGGTCGAGGTGCTGCCGGGGGCCGAGGAGGCGGTGCTCGCCCTCGGCCGCACGCACCGGGTGGTGCTGGTGACCAAGGGCGACCTGGTCGACCAGCGACGCAAGCTGGCGGCCTCGGGACTGGCCGGGTGCTTCAGCCACGTCGAGATCGTCCCGGACAAGAGCGCGGCGACCTACGGCGAGCTGCTGCGCTTCCTCGACGTGCCGGCCGAGCGCTTCCTCATGGTCGGCAACAGCGAGGTGTCCGACGTGCACCCCGTCCTGGAGATCGGCGGTTGGGCGGTGCACGTGCCCTACCGCACGACGTGGGTGCTGGAGCGGGCCGCGGCCCCCGTGATCCACGAACGGCGCGTGACAGTGGCGTCGCTGTCCGACGTCCCCGCGCTGCTGCGGACGCGCCGCTAGCCTGAGCCCATGTGCGGCATCGTGGGCTACGTCGGCAGCAAGCAGGCGCTGGAGGTCGTGGTCGACGGCCTGCGCAGGCTGGAGTACCGCGGCTACGACAGCGCCGGAGTCGCGGTCCTGGACGGCACCGGACCCGGAGCGGCGCTGCAGGTCGAGCGCAAGGCCGGCAAGCTGGCCAACCTGGAGAAGGTGCTCGTCGAGCGGGAGCTCAGGGGCACCCTCGGCATCGGCCACACGCGGTGGGCGACGCACGGCCCGCCCACCGACGCCAACGCCCACCCTCACCTCGACTGCGCCGGCGCCGTCGCCGTCGTCCACAACGGGACGATCGAGAACTACGAGGAGCTGGTGGCGGGTCTGGAGGCGCGCGGCCACGAGCGGCGCTCCGACACCGACACCGAGGTCGTCTCCCACCTGCTCGAGGAGCGCTACGCCACGGGGCCGACCGCCGGTGACCTGGCGGCGAGCCTGCGCAGCGTCTGCAGGGACCTGCAGGGCTCGTTCGTGCTGGTCGTCGCCCACCGCGACGAGCCCGACCTGGTCGTCGCGGCGCGGCGCAACCTCCCGCTCGTGATCGGGCTCGGCGACGGCGAGAACTTCGTCGGCTCCGACGTCACCGCCTTCATCGCCCACACGCGCGAGGCCCGGGCGGTGGAGCAGGACCAGGTCGTCGAGGTGCGCCGCGACGGCGTCGTGGTGACCGACCTCGACGGGCTCGTGGTCGAGGGCAGCAGCTACCACGTCGACTGGGACACCGACGCCGCGGAGAAGGGCGGCTACGACTTCTTCATGCTCAAGGAGATCGACGAGCAGCCGGGCGCGGTGCGCGACACCCTCGGCGGCCGCCTCACACCGGAGGGCCTGCTGCACCTCGACGAGCTGTCGATGAGCGACGAGGACGTGCGCGGGATCGAGCAGGTCTTCATCGTCGCCTGCGGCTCGGCCTACCACTCGGGTCTGGTCGGCAAGTACGCCATCGAGCGCTGGTGCCGGCTGCCGGTCCAGGTCGAGATGGCCAGCGAGTTCCGCTACCGCGACCCCGTGCTGGGCCGCACGACCCTGGTCATCGCCGTCTCCCAGTCGGGCGAGACGGCCGACACGCTCGAGGCGGTCCGCCACGCACGTGCGCAGAAGGCGTGGGTCCTGGCCGTGACCAACACGGTCGGCTCCACCATCAGCCGCGAGTCCGACGCCGCGCTCTACACCCGCGGCGGGCCCGAGGTCGCCGTCGCCTCGACCAAGGCGGTGATGACGCAGATCACCGCGATGTACCTCGTCGGGCTCTACCTCGCCCAGCTGCGCGGCACCCGCGACCCCGACGAGGTCCGTGCCCACCTGCGCGACCTGCAGGAGATCCCCGAGCTCATCGCCGAGCTGCTGACGCGGATGGACGCCGTCCGCGAGCTGGCGCACGAGCTCAAGGACGAGCAGCGGGTCCTGTTCCTGGGCCGCCACGTCGGCTACCCGCTGGCCCTGGAGGGCGCGCTCAAGCTCAAGGAGCTCGCCTACGTCTCGGCCGAGGGCTTCCCCGCCGGGGAGATCAAGCACGGCCCGATCGCGCTGGTCGAGCAGGGCACGCCGGTCGTCGTCATCGCCCCTCGGCACGCGCTGCAGGCCAAGCTGCTCAACAACGTGCAGGAGGTGCGGGCGCGCGGCGCGCGCACGATCGTGCTCGCCACCGACGGCGACGAGAGCGCCGCGGCGTACGCCGAGCACGTCGTGCGCCTGCCCGACACCAAGTCGCTGCTCACGCCGCTGCTCACCCTCGTACCGCTGCAGGTGCTCTCGGCCGAGATCGCGCGGGCTCGGGGTCTCGACGTCGACCAGCCGCGCAACCTCGCCAAGTCCGTCACGGTGGAGTAGTCCGGGCCCGGGTGGTCAGGGCGCGGGGTGGTCGGGGCGCGGGGTGGTCCGGCGCGACGGATCTCGACACGTCACCCGATCGGGTCTTCTGGGGCCCGGCCGCAGGGACGAGATCATTGTTGTCCCGCCCAACACCTTCCCCCCTCAGGAGCCCCGCCGTGTGGCAGAAGTTGAACCTCAAGCTGATGTCGTCGGCCGGCGCCATCACCGTCCTCGTCACGATCCTCGAGGCCGGCCGGAAGTGGAACTGACGTCGCGCGGTCGTTAGCGCTTCAGCCGTCGGCGGCACGTGCCGACGGGAGGATCGTGGACAGCTTGCCGCCCCAGGCCTCGCGCTTCATCGCCGGCACCGTGCTCTCGGGCTGGCTGACCGCGCTCGCGGTCGTGGTGCTCAGCATCGGCACGCCGGTGGACGGACGCACCGCCGCCGTGTGCGCCGTGCTGGTGCTGCTGGCCGCCGCCGGCGAGCTGCGACCGATCGTCATCACCCGCGGCGACAGCCGCGACGAGATCACCGTCTCCACCCCGTTCGCCCTCGCGCTCGTCATGGTCGGGCCGCTCTGGCTGACGATGGCCGTGCAGGTCGCCGCGGTGACGCTCCAGGACGCCCGGGACCACAAGCAGGGCGTCAAGGTGCTGTTCAACGGCGCGCAGTACGCGCTGACGGTGCTGGCCGCCCGCGCGACGTACGCGGCGCTCACCGGCCAGCCGCTGCTCCACGGCAGCCCGCTCGAGCTGCCGGACCACCTGCCCGCGGCCCTCGCCGCCGCGCTGGTCTACCTCTCCGTCAACCAGTTCCTCAGCGGGCTGGTCATCGCCCTGGTCGCCCGCGAGCCGTTCGTCCGCTCCGTGAGCGGGGACCTGCACTTCCACCTGACGACCTCGGGCGTGCTGGCCAGCTTCGCGCCCGTCGTCGCGGCCAGCGTGCAGCTGTCGCTGTGGCTGGTGCCGCTGCTCCTGCTGCCCATCGTGGCGATCCACCGCAGCGCGCAGCTGGCGGCCGACCGCGAGTGGGACTCCCTGCACGACGGCCTGACCGGCCTGCCCAACCGGGCGCTGTTCCGGCTGCGCGTGCAGCGCGAGTGCGAGGACACCCGGCGCTCGGGTGCCCCCTTCGCCGTCATCCTGCTCGACCTCGACCACTTCAAGGAGATCAACGACACCCTCGGCCACCACGTCGGCGACGACCTGCTCCGCGTGGTCGCCGAGCGGCTGCGCGCGAGCGTGCGCCCCACCGACACGGTGGCCCGGCTGGGCGGCGACGAGTTCGTCGTCCTGGTCACCGACCTGCGCGACGAGTCGCACGCCCGCGAGCTGGCCGACCGCCTGCTGGCCGGGCTGGTCGAGCCGTTCCAGGTCGACGGCGTCCGGCTGGAGATCGGGGCGAGCCTGGGCGTCGCCCTGCACCCGGCGCACGGCGACCACGTCGACCTGCTGCTGCAGCGCGCCGACATCGCGCTGTACGCCGCGAAGGTAGAGCGCGGCCGCTACACGGTCTACGAGGCCGCGCACGACGTGCACACCCCGGCCCGGCTCACCCTGGCCGCCGAGCTGCGCGAGGGGATCGAGCGCGGCGAGCTGTTCCTGCAGCACCAGCCCCAGGTCGACGTGCGCACGGGGACCGTGCTCGGGTTCGAGTCGCTCGTGCGCTGGCGCCACCCCGAGCGGGGGGTGGTCATGCCGGGCGAGTTCCTGCCGATCGTGGAGAACACCGGCCTGATCACGCCGCTCACCCTGACGGTGCTCGACCTCGCGCTCAGCGCCGTGGCCCAGTGGCGGGCGGAGGGCCACGACGTCACCGTGGCGGTGAACCTGTCGGTCCGCCACCTCACCGACCTCGGCCTGCCCGCCCACGTCGACCAGGCCCTGCGCCGGCACGGCGTGCCGCCGAGCGCCCTGGTCCTCGAGGTCACCGAGACGCTGATCATGTCGGACCCGGTGCGGGCGCGGGACGTGCTGCACCTGCTGCGCGAGCTCGGCGTGACGCTCGCCGTCGACGACTACGGCACCGGCTACTCCTCGCTGGCCTACCTGCGCCAGCTCGACGTGCAGGAGCTGAAGATCGACAGGTCCTTCGTCGGGCACATCACCCGGGACGAGGGGCACGCCACCATCGTGCGCTCGACCATCGAGATGGGCCGCAACCTGGGCCTGCGGCTCGTCGCGGAAGGGGTCGAGGACGCCGAGACCCTGGACATGCTGCGGGGTTGGGGATGTGGCGTCGCCCAGGGCTACCACCTGAGCCGGCCCCTCGACCTGGCCGCTGTGCTGCCGTGGCTCGCGGACCGGTCGACCACCCGGCTGGCGGGCTCCGGGACCGCGCTGGAGGCCCCCGAGAGCCCGCGGGCCGAGCTCGTCCCCGCCGTCGTCGGCACGGGAGCGGCCTCGTGCTGATCCTCGCCGCCACCGTCCTCGCCCTGCTGCTCGTGCCGGTGCTCGGCGGACGGCTGTCCGGGCTCGCCGAGCTGAGCCTGTCCGGGGGGCGCCTGCTGGTCGCCGCCCTGGCCCTGCAGGTGCTGGCCATCTCCGTGCTGACCGGCGTGCCGCACGCGCTGCTGACCGCCATGCACGGCGCGTCGTACGTCCTCGCGGCGGTCTTCGTGTGGCGCAACCGGCGGGTGCGCGGGCTGCCGCTGCTGGCCAGCGGGGGAGCCCTCAACGCGCTCGCCATCGCGGTCAACGGCGGGCAGATGCCGGCGTCGGCCGAGGCGGTGCGCTCGGCCGGCCTGCCGCTGGAGGAGGAGGGCTTCGTCAACTCGGGCGTCCAGGAGGACGCGCGGCTGGCCTGGCTCGGCGACGTGTTCGCCTCTCCCGACTGGCTGCCGCTGTCGAACGTCTACAGCCCGGGCGACCTGCTGCTGCTCGCCGGTGCGGTGTGGGTCGTGCACGCCGCCTGCGGCTCGGTGCTGGTGCGCGACCCGCGACCGCTGCTGCGGAGCCTGCGCGCGACCTGAGTCGGGGTCCCGTCATCTGCTTGCGGACCTGCGCTCGTTCTGAGCCGGGGTCCCCCGCCGGCCGCCGGCGCTGCCTGTGACCGGCCCTGCGCCCGCCGCCCCGCCGGCCCTGCGCCGCGGCACCGGCCCCCGCGTGCAGACTGGGCCGATGGGCATCGTCGGGGTCGGCGTCGACGTGGTGCAGGTGGAGCGTCTGGAGCGCGCGTTGGCCCGTACGCCGAGCCTGGCCGGGCGCCTGTTCACGCCCGCCGAGCAGGCCGCGGGCCGCGCCGAGTCGCTGGCCGCGCGCTTCGCGGCCAAGGAGGCGGTGGCCAAGGCGCTGGGCGCACCCGGCGGGCTGCGCTGGCAGGACGCCGAGGTGGTCCGCGACGACAGCGGCCGTCCCCGCCTGGTGCTGCACGGCGGTGTGGCCGAGGAGGCCGCCGCTCAGGGGATCTCCACCTGGCACCTGTCGCTGTCGCACGACGGCGGCATCGCGACGGCCGTCGTGGTCGCCGAGTCGTGAGGCGGCCAGGGGCGGGGGAGCAGCCGTGATTAGCGCGCACACGGTCGCGCAGGTGCGGGCGGCGGAGGACCGCCTGCGGGCGGTCCTGCCGCCGGGCACGCTGATGCAGCGGGCGGCGACCGGGCTCGCGGTCGCCTGCGCAGAGCGGCTGGGCCGGGTCTACGGCGCCCGGGTGCTGCTGCTGGTCGGGGGCGGCGACAACGGCGCCGACGCGCTGCACGCCGGTGCCCGCCTGGCCCGCAGGGGAGCGGCGGTGACGGCGGTGCTCACCGGCGAGCCGGTCGCCGACGCGCTCGCCGCGCTCCGCGCCGCCGGCGGACGGGTCGGCGAGCTCGGACCGGCCGACCTGGTCGTCGACGGGCTGGTCGGCATCGGCGGCCGTGGGGGTCTGCGCCCGGCGGCAGCCGCGCTGGCGGCGCAGGTCGTCGACCACGACGTCGTCGCGGTCGACCTGCCGAGCGGGGTCGACGCCGACACCGGCGAGGTCGCCGGCGCCGCGGTGCGCGCCGACCTCACCCTGGTCTTCGGCACCTGCAAGCCGGGCCTGCTCGTCGGGGCCGGCCGGACCCTCGCCGGACGCGTCGAGCTGGTCGACATCGGCCTCGGACCCGAGCTGCCCCCGCCGCCCGTGGAGCTGCTCGAGCCCTCCGACGTCGCCCGCCTGCTGCCACGCGGCTCCGCCGACTCCGACAAGTACACCCGCGGCGTGGTCGGGATCGCCGCCGGTTCGCAGACCTACCCCGGCGCGGCGGTCCTGTCGGTCGGCTCGGCGCTCGCGGCCGGCGCCGGGATGGTGCGCTTCGCCGGAGCACCGCACGCCGCCGAGCAGGTCCGCTCGCGCTGGCCGGAGGCCGTGGTCACCGAGCACGAGGGCAGTGACGTCCCCGAGGCCGGCCGCGTGCAGGCCTGGGTGGTCGGTCCCGGCCTGGGCACCGACGAGCGCGCCGCCGCCACCGTCGAGGCCCTGCTCGGCACCGACGTCCCCGTGCTCGTCGACGCCGACGCGCTGACGGTCTGCGCGGCGCACCCCGACTGGCTGCGCCGCCGCTCGGCCCCGACGCTGCTCACGCCGCACGACCGGGAGTTCGCCCGGTTCGGGACGCCGGTCACCGCCGACCGGATCGGCAGCGCCCGGCGGCTGGCGGCCGAGCTGGGCGTGACGGTGCTGCTCAAGGGCGACGCCACCGTCGTCACCGACCCGACCGGTCCGGCGCGGGTCAACGGCACCGGCTCACCCGCCCTCGCCACCGCGGGCAGCGGCGACGTGCTCAGCGGCGGCTGCGGCGCGCTGCTGGCGCAGGGCCTGTCGGCGATCGACGCGGGCTCGACCGGCGCCCACCTGCACGGCCGGGCGGGGGCGCTGGCCGCGCGGGGCGTGCACGTGCCGGCCTCGGCGCTGCTGGCGCACTGGGCGGACGCCGTGCGCGAGGTCGACGGCTGAGGGTCGGGACGGCCGCGGCCTGCCAGACTGGCCGCATGAGGAGCGAGGCCCGGATCGACCTGCAGGCGATCCGCGACAACGTCCGCGCGCTGGCCGACCGGGCAGCCGGGGGTGCGCAGGTGATGGCGGTCGTCAAGGCCGACGGCTACGGCCACGGCCTGCTGCCCAGCGCCCGGGCCGCGGTCGAGGGCGGTGCGGCCTGGCTCGGCTGCGCCTTCCTCGAGGAGGCGCTGGCGGTGCGCGCGGCCGGTCTCGACGTGCCGCTGCTCGCCTGGCTGGTCACTCCCGGGGAGGACCTCGCGCCGGCCGTGGAGGCGGGCGTCGACGTCGGGGCGTACGACGTCGCTCAGCTCGAGGCGCTCGCTGCGGCGGCGCGGGCGACGGGGAGGACCGCCCGGGTGCAGCTCAAGGTCGACACGGGGCTGTCGCGGGGCGGCGCCACCCCCGCCGACTGGCCCGACCTGTGCGCGGCGGCCGCCAAGGCCGAGGCAGGCGGCGAGGTGCGGGTCACCGGTGTGTGGAGCCACTTCGCCTTCGCCGACGGCGGCCCGGACCACCCGGTGAACGGCCGTCAGCGCGCGGTCTTCGCCGAGGCGCTGGAGGTCGCCGACCGCGCCGGACTGCGGCCGGAGGTCCGCCACCTGGCCAACTCCGCGGCGACGCTGACCGCGCCCGACACCCACTACGACCTCGTCCGCCCGGGCGTGTCGGTCTACGGCCTGTGCCCGGTGCCGCAGCTGGGCACGCCCCGCGACTTCGGGCTGCGGCCGGCCATGACGCTCGCGAGCACCGTCGCGCTCACCAAGCGGGTGCCGGCGGGCAGCGGTGTCAGCTACCTGCACCGTCACCGCACGTCGCGGGAGTCGACCCTGGCGCTGGTCCCCCTCGGGTACGCCGACGGTGTGCCGCGCAACGCGACGAGCACGGGTCAGGTGCAGCTGAACGGGGTGCGGCGGACCATCGCCGGCACCGTGTGCATGGACCAGTTCGTGCTCGACGTCGGCGACGACGAGGTGGCGGCCGGCGACGAGGTGCTGCTGTTCGGTCCCGGCGACGCCGGGGAGCCGACCGCCGCCGACTGGGCCGAGCTCCTGGGCACGATCGACTACGAGATCGTCACCCGGGTCGGCGCGCGCGTGCCGAGGGTGCACCGGTGAGGTCGCCGTCCGCCGGCGTCGTCGGCGCGGCGCTCGGTGTCGTGGCGACCGGCGTCGCCGTGGGGCTGGCCGCGGAGCGCTGGGCGATCGGGCGGGTGCGGCTGCGTCCGGACCCCGAGGCCGCCGAGCCGTTCTTCGCCCTGCCTGCCGACCGCACCCGCACGGTGACGACCGACGACGGTGTCGCGCTGCACGTCGAGGAGGTCGGGCCCGCCGACGCCGAGCCGACCGTCGTGCTCGTGCACGGCTACATCCAGGAGATGGCGGTCTGGCACTACCAGCGCCGGTCGCTGGCGGCCGACGGCGACGTCCGCGTCGTGCTGTACGACTCGCGCTCCCACGGGCGCAGCGGCCGTGGAGCCGCGGAGCGGTCCACGCTCGACCAGCTCGGCCGCGACCTGGGCACGGTGCTCGACGCGGTGGTCGGGACCGGGCCCGTGGTCCTGGTCGGGCACTCGATGGGCGGCATGACGATCATGGCGCTGGCCGACGCGCGGCCCGAGCTGTTCGGTGACCGGGTGGTCGGGGTCGCGCTGATCGGCACCTCCGCCGGCAAGCTGGCACAGGTGACGTTCGGCCTGCCGACCGCCACGCTGCCCGTCACCCGCCGGGTGCTGCCGGCGCTCACCAAGGGCATGACCACGCGGCCGCGGCCCTTCGAACGCGGCCGCCGGGTCGGCAGCGACCTGGCCTTCCTGCTCACCCGCCGCGGCGGCTTCGGCTCGGGTGACGTCAGCCCGGCCGTCGTCGAGTTCGTCGCCACGATGGGCGCCCGTACGCCGGTCGACGTCATGGCGGAGTACTACGACACCTTCATGTCGCACGACAAGCTGGCCGCCCTCGACGTCCTGCGCGCGGTGGAGGTGCTGGTCGTCGCCGGCGCGCAGGACCTGATGACGCCGCTCGACCACAGCCGGGCGATCGCCGACGCCCTCCCCGACGCCCGGCTCGTCGTGGTCGAGGACGCGGGGCACATGGTCGCCGTGGAGGAGCCCGACCGCGTCACCGACGAGCTGCGCGCCCTGCTGCGGCGCGTCCGCGCCCGGCGGGAGGCCGCGTGAGCCCTGCGGCAGCCGGTCCCCGGACCTGGCCGGCGCCTGCTGTCCAGGCGCCGGAGGACGTCCGCTCCGCCGCCCGGGGCTGCGACGACCTGCGCTCGCTCGCGGTGGCGGCCTCGGGGTGCACCGCCTGCCCCGAGCTCGCCGCGACCCGGCGCCGGGTGGTGCCCGGCGCCGTGCCGGCCGGCGCCCGGCTGCTGGTCATGGGCGAGGCCCCGGGTGCGCAGGAGGACGAGAGCGGGCAGCCCTTCGTCGGCCGGAGCGGGCAGCTGCTCGACGAGCTGCTCGCCGAGGTGGGGCTCGCCCGGGCCGACGTCGGCGTGCTGAACACGGTCAAGTGCCGCCCCCCGGGCAACCGGCCGCCGACCCGCGCCGAGAGCGCCGCCTGCCGCGGCTGGACGGAGCGCCAGCTGCAGCTCGCCGCCCCGTCCGTCGTGGTCGCCCTCGGCCTGTCCGCGACGCGGTGGTTCCTCGGCCCCGGCACGCTGGCCGCGCGACGCGGGCGGCTGCACGGCGTCGACCGACCGGTCGCCGGCCTGCAGGTCCTGCCGACCTACCACCCGAGCGCGGCGATCCGCTACGGACCCGCGGGCGAGCCCCGGCGGCTGCTGCGGGAGGACCTCGCGCTGGCCGCGCGGAGCCTGGGGTGAGCTGGTCGCTGGCGGTGCCCGACCTCGACCGGGCCCGGGCGGCGCTGGCCCGGCCCGGGGAGGCGCTCGACCTGCGCGCCGCGGCAGCCCTGGACGAGGGGTGGGCCGCCCTGGGCTTCCGCGAGCTCGTCCCGGGCGAGCTGGTCCGGCCGGTCGACGTGGCGCTGCCCGACCTGGCCGCCACCCGCGCGCTCGGCGCCCGGATCGCCCGGGCCCTGCGCCCGGGCGACCTGGTCGTGCTGTCCGGTCCGCTCGGCGCCGGGAAGACCTCGCTGACGCAGGGCCTCGCCGGTGCGCTGCGGGTGCGCGGCACGGTCACCAGCCCGACGTTCGTGCTGGCGCGCAGCCACCGGGGTCCGCTGCCGCTCCTGCACGTCGACGCCTACCGGCTGCGCACCGCCGGGGCGCGCGCCCTCGAGCTGGCCGACCTCGAGCTCGAGGACGCCCTCGAGGAGGGGGTCGTCGTGGTCGAGTGGGGCGAGGGCCTGGTGGAGGAGCTCAGCGAGTCACGGCTGGACGTCGTGCTGTCGCGGCCGCAGCACGGGGACGCCGGCCCGGACACGGGCCCGGACGCCGGGCCGGACGGGCCGATGGAGCTGGACGGCCCGTCAGGGCGGCGCGCTCGCGTCGAGGCGCACGGACCGCGCTGGTCGCTCGCCGGGTCGGCCCGGGCCTGACGGCGTCGGACGCAGCGGGCGCCCGCGGGTGAACCGGCGGGCCGGTCGGTGCATGTCCCGCCCGATCGGGGGAGACTCCCGTCACACCCGACCTCGACCCGGAGAGCCCATGTCCCTCACCATCGCGAGCATCCTCGCCGAGTCCGCCGTCCGTCACGCCGACCGCACGGCGGTCGTCCTGGGCGAGCTCCGCCTGACCTACGCGCAGCTGTGGGGCCACGCGCTGCAGTACGCCTCGGTCCTGCGCGAACGCGGCGTCGGACCCGGCGACAAGGTGGCGCTGCTGCTGCCCAACACGCCGCACTTCCCCCTCGCCTACTTCGGCACCCTGGCGCTCGGCGCCGTGGCCGTCCCCGTCCACGCGCTGCTCAAGGCCGAGGAGATCCAGTACGTCCTGGAGGACTCCGGCGCCAAGGCACTGGTCTGCGCCGCCCCGCTGCTCGGCGAGGGCGCCAAGGGCGCCGAGCTCGCCGGTGTGCCGGTGCTCGCCGTCATGGACGGCGGTGACGCCACGCTCGAGCGCATCGACACCCTGGCCCTGTCCGCCGCGCCGATCCCGGCGCTGGTGGCCACCGAGCCCGACGACACCGCGGTGATCCTCTACACCAGCGGCACGACCGGGACGCCGAAGGGCGCGGAGATCAGCCACCTCAACGTGACGATGAACGTCGTCGCCTCGGCGATGCACTCGTTCGACATCACGCAGGACGACGTGGTGCTGGGCTGCCTGCCGCTGTTCCACACCTTCGGCCAGACGTGCTGCATGAACACCGCCTTCTACGTCGGCGCGAGCGTCGTCATGCTGCCGCGCTTCGACGGCGCGCAGGCGCTCGAGCTGCTCGCGAAGGAGAAGTGCACGATCTTCATGGGCGTGCCGACCATGTACATCGGGCTGCTCGAGGCGGCCAAGACCTCCGAGCACCGGCCGACGCTGAAGTCGGCCCTGTCCGGCGGCGCGGCCCTGCCCGTCCCGGTCCTGGAGCGCTTCGCGGAGGTCTTCGGCACGCAGGTGCTCGAGGGCTACGGCCTGACCGAGACCTCGCCGGTCGCGACCTTCAACCAGGTCGGCTTCCCGCCCAAGCCCGGCACCGTCGGCAAGGCGATCTGGGGCGTCGAGGTCGAGGTCGCCCGCGCCGAGGTCGACGACCGCATCGAGCTGCTGCCGACCGGGGAGCTCGGCGAGATCGTCGTGCGGGGCCACAACGTGTTCAAGGGCTACCTCAACAAGCCCGACGCCACCCGGGCCGCGATCGTCGAGGGCTGGTTCCGCACGGGCGACCTCGGCACGAAGGACGCCGACGGCTACGTCTCCATCGTCGACCGCAAGAAGGACATGGTCATCCGCGGCGGCTACAACATCTACCCGCGCGAGGTCGAGGAGGCCCTGCTGCGCCACCCGGCCGTGGCGCAGGTGGCGGTCATCGGGCTGCCCGACCCGCAGTACGGCGAGGAGGTCTGCGCCGTGGTGGTCCGGGACCCCGGCGGCGGCGAGATCACCGAGCAGGAGCTGTCGGCCTGGTCCAAGACCAAGCTGGCCGCCTACAAGTACCCCCGCCGCGTGATCTTCACCGACGCCTTCCCGCTCGGACCGTCCGGCAAGGTCCTCAAGCGCGAGCTCGTCGCCCAGCACACCGGCTAGCCGCCCTCGCGGGCGGCCGGCCCGGCCTACCCTCGGGACCGTGCTCGTCCTCGGTCTCGACACCTCCTCCCCGGCGGTGTCGGCAGCGCTGGTCCAGGTCTGCGACGACGGCTCGACGACGCTCGCCGAGTCGGTCGTCGTCGACGCCCGCCGGCACGGTGAGCTGCTCGCCCAGGGCGTGCGCGACGTCCTGGGCGGGCGGTCCCCGGCCGCGCTCGACGCGGTCGTCGTCGGGCTCGGGCCGGGCCCGTTCACCGGGCTGCGGGTGGGCCTGATGACCGCCGCGGCGACGGCCGACGCGCTGGGGGTGCCGGCGTACGGCGTGTGCTCGCTGGACGCCGTCGGCAGCGGGGAGCGCGTGGTCGTCGCCGACGCCCGGCGGCGCGAGGTCTACTGGGCGCGCTACGGCGCCGACGGCGCGCGCCTGCAGGGGCCTGCGGTGGAGCGGCCCGCCGAGCTGGCGCAGCAGCTGGCCGGCGGGAGCTCGCGGCTGGTGGGCGCGGGCGCCGTCCTGCACCGGGCCGCCTTCGACGGCCTGCGCGTCGACGACCGCGCCACCCATCCCTCGGTCCCCGCCCTGGTCGACGCGGCGCGCCCGCGGGTGCTGGCGGGTGCGCCGTCCGAGCCGCTGACGCCGCTCTACCTGCGGCGGCCCGACGCCGTGGAGCCGGGAGCCGGCAAGCGGGTGAGCCCGCCGCCGACCCGCGGCCGGGAGGCGCGGTGAGCGACACCCCCATCTGGCTCGAGGCGTTCCCCCACGACTTCGAGGTCGCGCACGAGCGCACCCTGCGCGGGCTGTCCAAGGTCCTCGAGCGCGTCTACTACCCGGGCGCCCGGCGCGACGGCGGCCGCGACGGCGCGTGGCTGCGCATCCGCTCGGCCGGCGGCCGGGTGTGGACGGGCGTGTTCGCGAGCCGCCTGGAGGCCGGGCGGCTGTCGCTGATCGCCTCCTGGCCGCAGCCGTCCACCCTGTTCGTCGCCGTCGGGGACGGGCCCTACCTGGTCCGGGCCGACGACCCCGACGCCTGGTCCCGCATCGACCGGCCCACCGTCCGCCACTTCGCCCCGGCTCCCGACGTCGGCCTGTGCCTGCTGCTCGACGACGACCGGCTCTCGGCCTTCGACGCGCAGGGCCTGGCGTGGGAGAGCGAGCACCTCGGACCGGACGCCGTCTGGCTGGGGCGGCTCGACGACGAGGTGCACCTGCGCGCGGGCGACGTCCTGCACCGCGTCCGCCTGCGGCACGGCGGGACGACCAGCGAGACCGCGTCCTGGTGAGCGGGCCCGTCCGCCTCGAGCGCATGCGCTGGTGGCACGTCGAGCAGCTCATGCCGGTCGAGCGGGAGCTGTTCGCGCCGCAGCCGTGGACCGAGCGGCTGTTCTGGTCCGAGCTGGGGCAGCCCGACACCCGCCACTACCTCGTGGCGCTGGCCGGCGACGGCCCGCAGGCGCAGGTCGCGGGCTACGCCGGGCTCTGCGACCACCCCGACGAGGCCTTCGTCCAGACCCTCGCCGTCGCACCGCCCGCGCAGGGCAGCGGGCTGGGCTCCCGCCTGCTCGTCGCGCTGCTCGAGGAGGCGGGCCGGCGCCGCCAGCGGACGGTGAGCCTGGAGGTGCGGGCCGACAACGCGCCCGCGCAGCGGCTGTACGACCGGCACGGCTTCGTCCGGACGGGGGTGCGCCGGGGCTACTACGCCGGTGGCGTCGATGCGCTCGTGCTGACCCGCCGCGCCTGACGCGCGCCTCCGTACGCTGACCGGCGTGAGCGTCGAGCCGCTGGTCCTCGGGATCGAGACCTCCTGCGACGAGACCGGCGTCGGCGTGGTCCGGGGCACCACGCTGCTGGCCGACGCGGTGGCGAGCAGCGTCGACGAGCACGCCCGCTTCGGAGGGGTGGTGCCCGAGGTCGCCTCGCGCGCCCACCTGGAGGCGATGGTCCCGACCGTACGCCGCGCGCTCGACACCGCCGGAGTGCGCCTGGCCGACCTCGACGCGGTCGCCGTGACGAGCGGTCCGGGGCTCGCCGGCGCGCTGCTGGTCGGCGTCGCGGCCGCCAAGGCGTACGCCCTCGCCCTGGACGTCCCGGTCTACGGCGTCAACCACCTCGCCGCGCACGTCGCCGTCGACGTGCTCGAGCACGGTCCGCTGCCCGAGCCGGCGATCGCGGTGCTCGTGTCGGGCGGGCACTCGAGCATCCTGCGCGTCGACGACGTGACCTCGCGGCTCGACCCGCTCGGCGCGACCGTCGACGACGCTGCCGGGGAGGCGTTCGACAAGGTGGCGCGGCTGCTCGGCCTGGGCTTCCCGGGTGGTCCGGTCGTCGACCGCCGGGCGCGGGAGGGCCGGCCGGACGCGATCGCGTTCCCCCGCTCGATGCTGCGGGACGCGAGCTACGACGTGTCGTTCAGCGGGCTGAAGACGGCCGTCGCCCGCTGGGTCGAGGCGCGGCAGGCCACGGGGGAGCCGGTGCCGGTGGCCGACGTCTGCGCGAGCTTCCAGGAGGCGGTCGTCGACGTCCTCACCGCCAAGGCGGTGCGCGCGTGCACCGAGACGGGCATCGACTCCCTCCTGCTCGGCGGCGGGGTCGCCGCCAACTCGCGGCTGCGGGCGCTGGCGCAGCAGCGGTGCGACGCGGCCGGCATCGCGCTGCGCGTCCCGCGTCCCGGGCTGTGCACCGACAACGGGGCCATGGTCGCGGCGCTCGGCAGCCGGCTGGTCGCCGCCGGCGTCGCGCCGAGCCCGCTGGACCTGCCGGCCGACAGCGCGATGGACGTGCGCACCGTGGTGAGCGCGGGCGCAGACGCCTGACCGCGGTCCTGCTCCTCGTCCTGGCCGCGGTGCTGCTCGTCGCCGGGGCCGAGCTGTTCGTCGAGCACGCAGCGGCTGCGGCCGGCCGCCTCGGGCTGACGGTGGTCGCCGTGGGCGTCCTGCTGGCCGGCGCCGAGCCGGAGGAGCTGCTGACGGCGGTCCTCGCCTCGGCCCGCGACCGGCCGGGCCTGGCGGCCGGCGACGCGCTCGGCGCGAACATCACGATGCTCACCGCCGTGCTGGGGCTGGCCGCACTGCTGCGGCCGCTGCCGGTCGGGAGACGGGTCCGCCGGTACGCCGTCGGCGCCGCCGCGGCCGGGCTGCTCGCGGTCGCGGTGCTGCTCGACGGGCGGGTGGGCCGCCTCGAGGGCGGGCTGCTGCTGCTGGCCTACGCCGCACTCGTGGCGGCCGTGTGGCGGCTCGAGCGCACGCCCCCCGCGATCGGCGAGCTGGCCGAGCTCGACGACGACGGACCGGACCGGGCCCCCGGGCTCTCGCTCCTGCTCGTGGTGGTCGGCCTGGCCGTGATGACCGCCGGAGGAGCGGCCGCCGTGGAGGGCGCCGTCCGGGTGGTGGCGGCGCTCGGGCGCACCGACGAGGCGGTCGGCCTGGTGGTGCTCGGGCTGGCCACCACGGCCGAGCTGTTCGCCCTCGTGCTCGCCGCCGCCCGCCGGGGGGTGGAGGAGGTCGCGGTCGCGGCGGTCGTGGGCAGCGCCGCCTACAACGCCACCACGACGGTGGGAGCGGCGGCGGTGGTGGCCCCGCTGGAGGTGGAGGGACTGCTCGTGCCGGGGCTGGTCGCCGCAGCCCTGCCGCTCGCGGTCGTCGCGGCGGGGCGGTCGGGCCGGGTCGGGCGCGGCGGCGGAGCGCTGCTGGCGGCGGCGTACCCGGTCTTCGTGGTCCTGGTCCTCGGCCGGTTGTAACGCTGGCACTCGGCGGTCTAGAGTGCCAAACAGCAGCCCGGCTCCTGATCCCCGCGACGGCAGGAGGCCCGGTCCGCTCCACCGACTGCACGCTCACAGGAGGGTTACCGTGACCACCGCTACCAAGGTCGCCATCAAGCCGCTCGAGGACCGCATCGTGGTCCAGGCCAACGACGCCGAGAGCACCACCGCGTCCGGCCTCGTCATCCCCGACACGGCCAAGGAGAAGCCCCAGGAGGGCACCGTCCTGGCCGTCGGCCCGGGCCGCTACGAGGACGGCAACCGCGTCCCGCTCGACGTCAAGGTCGGCGACAAGGTCCTCTACAGCAAGTACGGCGGCACCGAGGTCAAGTACGCCGGCGAGGAGTACCTCGTGCTCTCCGCCCGCGACGTGCTCGCCGTGATCGAGGGCTGACCGGCCTCTTCCGAGGTCAGCCCCACCCCCCGCACTCCCGTACGACGCCCCGGACCCCGATCGGGGCCGGGGCGTCGTCATCCGAGAGGACAGCATGGCCAAGACGCTCAGCTTCTCCGAGGACGCCCGCCGCTCGCTCGAGCGCGGGGTCGACGCCCTCGCCAACGCCGTCAAGGTGACGCTCGGCCCGCGCGGCCGCAACGTCGTGCTCGCCAAGGCCTACGGCGGCCCCACCATCACGAACGACGGTGTCACGATCGCCCGTGACGTCGAGCTCGCGGACCCCCTGGAGAACATGGGTGCCCAGCTCGCCAAGGAGATCGCCACCAAGACCAACGACATCGCCGGTGACGGCACCACCACCGCGACGGTGCTCGGACAGGCCATGGTCAAGCAGGGCCTGCGGGCCGTCGCGGCCGGCGCCAACCCGATGAGCTTGAAGGTCGGCATCGACGCGGCGGTCGAGGCCGTGCACGAGGCGCTGCTGGCCGCCGCCACCGAGGTGCAGACCCACGACGAGGTCGCCGCCGTCGCCGCCATCTCGGCGCAGGACGCGCTCGTCGGCCAGCTCGTCGCCGAGGCGATCGACAAGGTCGGCA
>CADCUB010000139.1 GCA_902805775.1 uncultured Frankineae bacterium
GCGTGCCCTCGCGCACGACCGCGCCCGGCAGCCGCCGCAGGGTCGACGCGAGGCCGAACGGGACGAGCTCGAGCGGCACCTTCCAGGTCAGGCGCTCGACCGGCTTCTCGGCGGAGACCATCACCACGAAGCGCTCAGCGGCCTCGGCGGCGATCCGCTCGCGCAGGTGGGCGCCGCCGCCGCCCTTGATGATCCAGCCGCCCGGCACGACCTGGTCGGCGCCGTCGATCGTGATGTCGAGCGCGTCGAGCTCGTCGAACGGCTCGACCGGCAGCCCCAGCTCGGCGGCCAGGCGCTCCGTCCCCACCGACGTCGCGATGCAGCGAAGGCCTGCGAGCTCGCGCCGAGCGAGGGCGGGCAGCATGGCCGCGACGGTCGACCCCGTGCCGAGCCCGACGCGCATGCCCGGCTCGACGAGGGCCGCGGCGGCCTCGCCGACCACCTGCTTCTCGCGAGCGGCGTCGGCCATCGCGCGGGAACCTACACCGCGCGACGGCCGGGCCGGAGATCAGCTCGCGGAGACGGGCTCCTGCGCGACCACGACGTGCTCGTCGGGCACGCAGTGGGTCATCGTCAGGCCGCTCACGTCGCGGGGACCGTTGCCGCCGAGGTTCGCGAGGCGCTGCTCGTCCTCCTCGGACAGCGTCTGGCTCGCGAGCGGCTTGAGCGAGCGGACGTCGTCGACGCCGATCTGAAGGCCCTCGCCGACGCGCAGCCCGAGCTCGTCCTCGCAGAGCAGCAGGTGCCAGACCATGCGCTCCTGGATCGCGCGGTCGCACTGGCCGATCAGGGTGACCAGGTTGAGGACGAGGTCGTCCTTCTCCCACTGCTCGGAGAGCAGGTAGCGCTCGCCGGCCTGCTTGTAGTCCTGCGTGCGCGCGATCCGCTTGCGGGTCAGGCGCCCCTGGATGACCGGGCCCTGGTCGTCGGGGGTCGGGTACTCGCCCTCGCGCAGGCCGCCCGTGATGGACGGCTCGTAGTTGACGTGCGGGTTGTCGCCGCCGTCGTCGACCGCGTAGGCCATCTGGCCGTCGCGCTGGTTCGTGCGGACCTGGGCGTTCTTGGGCTGGTTGACCGGCAGCTGGAGGTAGTTGGGGCCCACCCGGTAGCGCTGGGTGTCGGAGTAGGAGAACGTCCGCCCGACGAGCATCTTGTCGTCGGAGAAGTCCAGGCCGTCGACCAGCACGCCGGTGCCGAAGGCGATCTGCTCGTTGTCCGTGAACGCGTTGGAGACGTTGCGGTCGAGGACCATGCGGCCGATCGGCGTGAGCGGGAACCGCTCCTCGGGCCACACCTTCGTGTCGTCGAGCGGGTCGAAGTCGAGCTCGGGGTGCTCGTCGTCGCTCATGATCTGGACGTTGAGCTCCCACTCGGGGAAGTCGCCGCGCTCGATCGCCTCGTAGAGGTCCTTCGTGTGCGCGCCGAGGTCCTCGGCCTGCACGGCGGCGGCGTCCGCGGCGGTCATCGACTTCACGCCCTGCTTGGGCAGCCAGTGGTACTTGACGAGGACGGACGCGCCCTCGGCGTTGAGCCACTTGTACGTGTTGACGCCGAAGCCCTGCATCATGCGGTAGCTCGCCGGCAGGCCGCGCGGGCTGAAGACCAGCGTGACCATGTGCATGGACTCGGGGGTCTGCGAGATGAAGTCGAAGATCCGGTTCGGCTCCTGGCGGAACGTCACCGGGTCGGGCTTCTGGGAGTGGATGAAGTCGGGGAACTTGACCGCGTCGCGGATGAAGAAGACGCCGAGGTTGTTGCCGACGAGGTCCCAGTTGCCGTCCTCGGTGTAGAACTTCACCGCGAACCCGCGCGGGTCGCGGGCGGCCTCGGAGGAGTCGCGGCCGCCGGCCACGGTCGAGAAGCGGACGGCGACGTCGGTGCGCTTGCCCTTCTCCTGCAGGAGCTTCGCGCGGGTGAACTTCGAGATCGGCTCGTCGCCGAAGGACCCGTAGGCCTCGAAGTAGCCGAACGCGGTGGTGCCGCGGGCGTGGACGACGCGCTCGGGGATCCGCTCGCGGTCGAAGTGGGAGATCTTCTCGAGGAACTGGTAGTTCTCGAGCGTGGCCGGCCCGCGGTCCCCGACGGTGCGCTGGTTCTGGTTGTCGTAGACGGGATGACCCTGGCGGTTGGTCAGCACGCGCCGGTCATCGCCCTCGGCGGGCGGGATGCTCGAGACATCGGTCATGGGGATCTCCTCGATCTCGGTTTCGATCCACGGTACCCGCTCCCCGTTCAACGACGACGGGCCCCGCGGCGGCGGGGCCCGTCGGCCGTCACATCTGCCTGCAGGCGGCTACTTCTTGGACCTGCGGGCCTGCTTCTTGAAGGCGTCGTACGCCTTGCGCGGCTCGCCGTCGGGCGCCAGGAGCGATGCGTCGAACCGTGCGTCGGCCGCCGTGGGGCCGAAGTCGTACTGGTACAGGCGGCCGATCCTCGAGCGGTAGCCGCGCAGCTTGGAGTCGTAGCGCCGGGCCAGCGTGAACATGTAGTTGATCGCGCGGACCGCGGTCTTCTCCGACGTCTTGAGCGACGGGCTGTCGAACTTCACGATGCCGCCGGTCTCCGTCATCCAGACCTCGCCCGGGACCGTCCTGAGGAGCGTCGTGACGCCCTTGGAGCGGTTGCGGTTGACGTCGGCGTAGTTGTGCAGGCCCCACAGGCGGGCCTTCGAGCCGGTCGTCTTGAGCATCGAGCGGGCGTAGGCGCGCATGTTGCCGGAGTCCAGGAGGTCGCCCGCGACGAGCGCGCCCTGCCGGTC
>CADCUB010000140.1 GCA_902805775.1 uncultured Frankineae bacterium
TGCGGCCGGCACCGCCGCTGCTGCGGGCGTGAGGACGCGGGCCCGCCGGTAGCCTCGCCAGACGTGGCGAGCACAGGGGCGGCGGGCGCGGAGCAGCGCGCGTCGGCGCCGTCGGCCGCGACCGTCCGGCGCTGGCGTCAGCGGCTGGCCGACGAGCGGCTCGAGGCCGCGGTCTACCGCGAGCTCGCCGCCCGCAGCGCCGGTGAGGAGCGCGACATCCTGCTCGCGCTCGCCGACGCCGAGGCGCGCCACGCGGCCCACTGGGCGCGGCTGCTCGGGGAGCGCGGCGCCGGGCGCGGGCACGCCAGCCTCCGCAGCCGCCTGCTCGCCCTGCTCGCCCGCCGCTTCGGCTCGGTCTTCGTGCTGGCCCTGGCCCAGCGGGCCGAGAGCCGCAGCCCGTACGAGGACGACGCCGACGCCACCCCGGCGATGGCCGCCGACGAGAAGATCCACGCCGAGGTCGTACGAGGGCTCGCCGAGCGCGGCCGCGCGCAGATCTCCGGGACGTTCCGGGCGGCGGTGTTCGGCGCCAACGACGGCCTGGTCTCCAACCTCGCCCTCGTCCTCGGCGTGGCCGGCAGCGGCGTGGCCAGCACCACGGTGCTGCTGACCGGCCTGGCCGGACTGCTGTCCGGGGCGCTGTCGATGGGGGCGGGGGAGTTCATCTCGGTGCGCTCGCAGCGCGAGCTGCTCGACGCGTCCACACCCGCCGCCGGTCACGTCGAGGCCTACCCGCACCTCGACGTCGACGCCAACGAGCTCGCCCTGGTCTACCGGGCGCGGGGGATGGCTGCCGACGAGGCGGCCCGGCACGCGGCCGAGCAGCTGGCGGCCTGGCCGAGGGTGGAGCAGCGTGCGGAGGCGCCCGCCGACCACGAGGTCGTCGGCTCCGGCTTCGCCGCCGCCCTGTCGAGCTTCGCCTTCTTCGCCTCGGGTGCGGCGGTGCCCGTGCTGCCGTTCCTGCTCGGCCTGACGGGCACACCCGCCCTCGTCACCGCGACCGTGCTGGTCGGAGCGGCGCTGATGCTCACCGGCGCGATCGTCGGGATGCTGTCGGGAGCGCCGCCGCTGCGCCGGGCGCTGCGCCAGCTCGCGGTGGGCGCTGCAGCAGCGGCGATCACGTACGTCCTGGGCTCGGTGTTCGGCGCGACCCTCGGCTGACCGCGCGTCAGGCCGCCCGTGCGTCACGCACGGCCGGGCTGGCGTCGTCGAGGTCGATGTCGGCCAGCTCGGCCGACCAGTCGACGTCGGCGAAGCTGGCGGCCAGCTCCTCGTCGCCGCGGGACGAGGACGACGACGTCAGGCGCACCCAGATGGTCTTGCCCGTCTGCCAGGGCCGCACGCCGTGCTCGGCGCTCAGGGAGTGCACCAGGCGCATGCCCCGCCCGGTGCTCGACGTCCGGGAGAACATCCGCAGGTGCGGGCTCAGGGGGCTGCTGTCGCTGACCTCGAGCACGACCTCACCGGGTCGGACCTCGATCGACAGCTCGACCTGGCCGCCGACGTGCAGCACGACGTTGCCCACGAGCTCGGCCACGATGAGCTCGGCGCTGTCGACGAGCAGGCCCTGCCCGTTCTCGCGCAGGTGCCGGCGCACCAGGCGGCGCGCCTCCGGCACGGCGCTGGCCGACGCGGGCCAGGACTGCCGAGCACCTGACGTGGACACCGTCCTCCTCCTCGCTCGGCGTTCGCGTTGGACGATGCCCGCGGAGCCGGACCCTACGCCCGCACGGCCCGGCGGCCTGCGTGTGGTGGACCTCACCCCTCGGCGCTAGCAGGTGTGCGTGCTGTTGCTAGCGCGCGAGCGCTACGGTGGTCGTCCGCGTGAGCAGGGGGAGGAGGGCGGAGTGGCCGGCATCGACGTGCGCGACCTCGGCGACTTCATCCGCAAGCAGCGCGACCTCAACGACATCTCGCTGCGGCAGCTCGCCCGGCTCGCCGGCGTGAGCAACCCCTACCTGAGCCAGATCGAGCGCGGCCTGCGCAAGCCCAGCGCCGAGATCCTGCAGCAGATCGCCAAGGCGCTGCGCATCTCGGCCGAGGCGCTCTACGTGCAGGCGGGCATCCTCGAGCAGCGGCAGGGCGACGGCCGCGTCGCGGACGCCGTCCTCGCCGACGAGGGTCTGAGCGAGCGGCAGAAGCAGGTCCTGCTCGAGATCTACGACAGCTTCCGCCGGGAGAACGCCGGCTCGTCGCCCGCCCCGTCCGCCGCCACCGTCTCCCTGGTCACGGCGACCACGGAGCTGGCGGACGAGCTGAGCACCGCAGCCGCCGAGGACGCGCCCGCGCCGCAGCCGGAGCCCGCCGCGGGCCCCGGTCGGGGTGCGGGCAAGGCGGGGGCGGCCAAGGCCGGCAGCAACCTGCCCACCGGTGCCCCGAGCCCAGCCCCCCGCACCCCCCGCAAGCGCGCTCCCCGCACGTCCGCCTGACGGTCAGGCCGTCGAGGACGCCGTCTCGAGGCCGGGCTGACCGCCCGCACGGCGCGCGACCCCCGGAGCCGCACGGCCCGGGGGTCGCGCGCGCTCCGCACCTGCGAGAGGATGACGCCGTGACCCTGTTCGATCCGTCCAGCCTGCTGCTGCTCGTGCTCGGCCTCGGCGCTCTCGCCCTCAAGGTGTGGGCGCTGGTCGACGCCTGCACGCGCCCGCAGGCCGCCTTCGTCGCGACCGGGAAGCTCACCAAGATCGCCTGGGTGGCCATCCTGGCCGCCGCCGTGCTGCTCGGCGGGACGAACGTCATGGGGCTGTTCGGCCTGATCGGGACGGTGGCGGCCATCGTCTACCTGGTCGACGTGCGTCCCGCCGTGCGCGAGGTGCGGCGCGGCGGCCCCTGGGCCTGACAGCGCTCCGAGCGCCCTCGGCTAGGAGTGCGGCTGGGGGCTGTGCTGCAGCTCCGGGGCGAGGTCGCCCGCTGCCTCCTGGCCGACGTGGACGAACACCAGGGCCGACTCGCTGTTGCCGGCGACCTCGTCGGTCTGTCCGTTGGCCTCGTAGATCTCGACGAGTCCCGGCGCGTCGCTGGCCGCCAGCAGGCGCCGCACCCCGTCCTGCACCGTCGTGGACTCACCGTCGCGGACGCCGCCGCGCAGGACAACCAGTTCGTCGGGCATGCGCGGACTGTACCCACCGCGACCGCCCGGCCGCTCAGAGCGGGGCCACCGACTCCCACGGCACCGTGAGCTCGCCGCACCGGTGGCGCACCGGCCCGGCCTGCGGCCACTCCAGCGCCGAGCAGGCCGCCGTCCACCGCGCGCGCGGGCCGTACGCCGCGAACGGGGCGGCCCTGTCCCAGGAGGCGTCGAGCGCCTCCAGCAGCGCGTGCACCGGCTGACCCGGCACGTTGTCGTGGATCAGCGCCTTGGGCAGCCGCTCGGCCAGCGCGGCGGGCCGGTCGAGCGTCGGGAGGTGGGCGGCCAGGGTGAGGGTGCGCGGGCCCGAGGCGTCCAGGGCCACCCACGACGCGCGCCGCCCGATCTCGTCGCAGGTGCCCTCGACCAGCAGGCCGCCGGGCGCCAGGCCGGCGCGCAGCGTGTCCCACGCCTGCAGGGCCGCCTGCCGCTCGTACTGCCGCAGGACGTTCAGCGCCCGCACGACCAGCGGCCGCAGTCCGGCGAGCTCGAAGCCGCCGTGCCGGAACGACAGGCCGGGCCGTACGGCGTCGGCGGCCGCGTCCACCCGCGCCCGGTCGATCTCGAGCCCGACGACGGTGACGTCGGCGCGCACCTCCTGCAGCCGCCCGAGCAGCTCGACGGTCGTGACCGGCGAGGCGCCGTAGCCCAGGTCGACGACCAGCGGCGGGCCGTCCGCCGTGCGCAGGCGCTCCCCGTGCACCGCCGTCAGCCAGCGGTCGACCCGGCGCAGCCGGTGCGGAGCGGTCGTGCCACGGGTCGCCAGGCCGAGCGCCCGCGCCCGTCCGGCGGCGTACCGCGGAGCCCGGGCCACCGTCAGCCCGACGGGCGGCGCACGACCTTGGACACGCCGGCCTGCTGCTGGGGCGTCAGCTGCACCAGGTCGACGTTGACGTGCGCCGGGCGGGTGGCGACCCAGACGATCGCCTCGGCGACGTCGTCGGCCGTGAGGGCGTCGACCCCGGCGTAGACCGCCTCCGCCCGGGCCGTGTCGCCCCCGAACCGGACGGTCGAGAACTCCTCCGTCCGCACCATCCCGGGGGCGATCTCGCTGACCCGCAGGCCGCGGTCCACCACCTCCAGCCGCAGCGTCTCCCGCAGCGCGGCGACGGCGTGCTTGGCGGCGACGTAGCTCGCCCCGCCCTCGTAGACCCAGCGCCCTGCGGTCGAGCCGGTCAGCACGACGTGCCCGCGCGACCGGGTCAGCGCCGGCAGCAGCGCCTGCACCGTGCGGACCGTGCCCAGGACGTTGACGTCGTAGGTGCGCTGCCAGGAGTCGAGGTCGGCGTCGGCGACCGGAGCGAGGTCGAACGCGCCGCCGGCGTTGGCGACCAGCAGGTCGACCTCGGGCGCCGCGTCGGCCAGGGCCTCCACCGACCGGGGGTCGGTCACGTCGAGCGCGCAGGGACGCACGCCCGGGTGCTCGGCCGACAGCCGACCGAGCCGGTCGAGCCGCCGGGCCGCGGCGACCACCTGCCAGCCCTGCTCCGCCAGCCGGCGGGCGGTCGCCGCACCGATCCCGCTGCTGGCGCCGGTGACGACCGCCGTGCGCGGCGCTGAGGTGCTGTCCGTCGGCGGAGGCATGGTCGGGAAGTGTGCCCTGCCGCGACCGGTTGGGGTGCTTCGGGGCAGACTGCCCCGACGAGGAGGTGCAGTCCGTGACCCCGAGGCTGACCCAGCTGCCGCCTGTCCGCTCCGTGCACCCGCGCCGCGTGGCGGTGCTGTCCGTGCACACGTCACCGCTGGAGCAGCCGGGCACCGGCGATGCCGGCGGACTGAACGTCTACGTCGTCGAGACCTCCGCCCGCCTGGCCGCGCGCGGTGTCGAGGTCGAGGTGTTCACCCGTGCCGCGCGCAGCGACCTCCCGCCCGTCGTCCCGCTCGTCCCCGGGGTGACGGTGCGCCACGTCACCGCTGGGCCGTACGAGGGGCTGTCCAAGGACGACCTGCCGGCGCAGCTGTGCGCACTGACCTCCGGGGTGCTGCGGGCCGAGGCCGCGCACGAGCCGGGCTGGTACGACGTCGTGCACTCGCACTACTGGCTGTCGGGCCAGGTCGGCTGGCTGGCCAGCGAGCGCTGGGGAGTGCCGCTGGTGCACACCGCCCACACCCTGGCCAAGGTCAAGAACCTCGCCCTCGCCGACGGGGACGCCCCCGAGCCGCTGCGCCGGGTGGTCGGCGAGCAGCAGGTCGTCGACGCCGCCGACCGGCTCGTCGCCAACACCGCCGACGAGGCCGGTCAGCTGCTCTCGCTGTACGACGCCGACCCCGGGCGGGTCGTCACGGTCGAGCCCGGCGTCGACCTCGAGCACTTCCGGCCCGGTGAGGCGAGCAGCGCCCGCACCCGCCTCGGGGTGCCGCCCGACGCCGTCCTGCTGCTGTTCGTCGGGCGCATCCAGCCGCTCAAGGCGCCCGACGTCCTGCTGCACGCCGCCGCGCGCCTGCTGCAGCACGACCCCGGCCTGCGCGACCGGCTGGTGGTGGCGGTCGTCGGCGGACCGAGCGGCACGGGCCTGCTCGAGCCCACCGCCCTGCAGGACCTCGCGCACGCGCTGGGCATCGCCGACGTCGTGCGCTTCGAGGCACCTGCCCGGCAGGGCCAGGACCGCTCGCGGCTGCGCGACTGGTACCGCGCTGCCGACGTCGTCGCCGTCCCCAGCCACAACGAGTCGTTCGGGCTGGTCGCCCTGGAGGCGCAGGCCTGCGGCACCCCCGTCGTCGCCACGGACGTCGGCGGCCTGCGCACCACGGTGCGCGACGGGGTCTCCGGCCTGCTCGTCCCGGGCCACGGCGCCGCCGCGTGGGCCGCCGCGCTGGCGCGGGCCGTGGCCGAGCGCCCGCGGCTGTCCCGGGGTGCGGTCCGCCACGCCGCCGACTTCTCCTGGGACCGCACCGCCGACGGGCTGCTCGACACCTACCGCGACGCCGTCGCCGACCGGACCGCCCTGCCGCTGGCAGCCGCGCGGTGAGCGACAGCCGCCTGAGCGAGCTGCACGACACGATCGCCACGGCGCTCGACGAGGCCGAGCTGACGTACGACTCCCCGGGCGCCGGGCAGTTCTTCGTCACCCTGCCCGGGACGCACAAGCTGGCCACCGCCTGCTGGCTGGTCGTCGGACGGCACGCCCTGCTGGTCGAGGCGTTCGTCTGCCGCAAGCCCGACGAGAACGTCGAGGAGTTCCAGCGCTTCCTGCTGCGCCGCAACGCCCGGACCTACGCGGTCGCCTTCGCCCTCGACGAGGCCGGTGACGTCTACCTCGTCGGGCGCCTGCCGCTGCACGCCGTCACCGCGGACGAGGTCGACCGCCTGCTCGGGTCGGTCCTGCAGTACGCCGACGAGTCGTTCGACCGGCTGCTCGAGATCGGCTTCGCCGGCTCGATCCGCCGGGAGTGGGCCTGGCGGCGCAAGAACGGCATGCCGACGGCCAACCTGCAGGCGTTCGCCCGCTTCGCCGACCCGGAGCGGTGAGCGCGCCCGGCTGGGGTTGGATGACCCCATGGCGACCCTCGTGCTGCTCCGCCACGGCGAGAGCGAGTGGAACAAGAAGAACCTGTTCACCGGCTGGGTGGACGTCGACCTCACCGAGCTGGGGGAGGAGCAGGCGCGCCTGGGCGGGCTGGAGCTGGCGAAGGACGGCCTGCTCCCGACCATCGTGCACACCTCGCTGATGACCCGCGCGATCCGCACGGCCAACATCGCGCTCGAGTCCTGCGGTCGCAGCTGGATCCCCGTGCAGCGCCACTGGCGGCTCAACGAGCGCCACTACGGCGGGCTGCAGGGCAAGGACAAGAAGGCGACGCTGGAGCAGTACGGCGAGGAGCAGTTCATGCTGTGGCGCCGCTCCTACGACGTGCCGCCGCCGCCCATCGAGCCCGGCTCGGAGTGGGACCAGAGCAGCGACCCCCGCTACGCGCACCTCACGCCCGACCTCGTCCCCCGCACCGAGTGCCTCAAGGACGTCGTGCACCGCCTGCTGCCCTACTGGTACGACGTCATCGTGCCCGACCTGCAGTCCGGCGAGACGGTCCTGGTGGCGGCCCACGGCAACTCCCTGCGCGCCCTCGTCGCGCACCTCGACGGCCTGTCGGAGGACGAGGTCGTCGCGCTGAACATCCCCACCGGGCAGCCGCTGCGCTACGACCTCGACGACGCCATGCACCCGACCAACCCCGGTGGGACCTACCTCGACGAGTCCGCCGCGAAGGCCGCTGCCGAGGCCGTCGCCGCCCAGGGCCGCTGAGGCACCGGCGCACGTGGCCAGTCGCAAGAAGAAGCCCAACCCACCGGCCCGCCCACCGGCGCGCCCGCCCCGCCCGACCGGCCGCGCACGCGGCCCGGCCACCCGCGCGCAGGCG
>CADCUB010000141.1 GCA_902805775.1 uncultured Frankineae bacterium
CGACAAGCCCCTGCGCCGGCACGCCGCCGAGCAGGGCTGGCGGCTGCGCGAGTTCCGGCGGCCGGTGCGCATGCGGCGGCCCCGCCTGCCCGCGCTGCCGCAGCCTCCCGGTCCGCCGGCGGCGTACGCGGGCGTGGCCGTGGCGGCGGGCGCGGCCGGCCTGGCCTGGTGGGCGGGACGACGGCGCTGACCGGGACCGCGGGCCGTCGCGGACCGTGACGGCGGTCACACCAGGGTCTTGCGGAGCGGCCCGCATCGGCGTACAACGGACACACGGACCACCGCCAGCGGGCGGACGACGCTCCCCCCGACGGCGGTCCGTGCACGAGAGCCAGGCACCCACGTGCGACCAGCCGCGACAGGCACGTCGCGGGGACCTCCAGGGTCCCCCGACGGACGAGTGCACGCCCTGATCACCTGACCCTCGTGCATGGCGACGGCGGCCTTCCCCGCGGGAGGGCCGCCGTTCCCGTGCGCGCACCGCTCCGCGAGGTCAGCGGCGGCGGATCGCCTCGCAGACGGCCAGCCCCTCGCGGGCGCCCAGCGCGACCGCACGCGCGCAGTGCACCACCCACGCCGCCACCCCCTCGGGCGTGCCGGAGACGTACGCACGCAGCGCCGCCGTGTAGTCCAGGCCGCCGTCGGCCCCCTGCTCGCCGTGCCCGGCCCCCTGCTCGACGTGCCCCACCTCGGGCGCCGACACCGCCTTGGGGTCCAGGCCGCGGTCGATGAGCACGAGCCGGGAGGCGGCGCGGGCCACCAGCCCGTCGGCGGTGCCGAAGGGGCGCAGCGCCAGCAGCTCGCCGTGCACGACCGCCGCCACGACGACCGCCGGCGCCGACGTCCCGCCGGTGAGCACCCGGGCCAGCCCGTCGAGCCGGGCCGCGACCTCCACCGGCTCGGGCGGCGCTCCCGTGCCCAGCGGGTCGTCGCAGCTCGCGCCGGCCGGCCGGGGCCGGCCGAGCGCGTCCGGGTCGGCGACGAGGTCGGCGGCGGCCAGCACGTGCAGCCGGGCGAGCGCCTGGCGGGGCGAGTGGCGCCACGGCACGAGCAGCGAGCCCAGGTCGGCGTGCAGCCGGACGGCGCCCTGGACCAGCAGGGCTCCCCGCGGGTCCTTGCTGGGCAGGGTGACGGTCCCGCCGCCCAGGAGCTGGCCGCGCAGCCGCTCCAGCTCGATGCCCGCCCCCTCCAGCTGCGCCGAGGCGCGGGCCCCGCGCAGCGCCGACTCGGCCGTCACCTCGGCCGAGCCGCGCCGCAGGACGCGGTGCGCGAGCAGCCCGTCGACGGCCGTGCGCGCCTGGGCGACGGCCTCCTGGACGCCGGGCAGCGGCAGCAGCGCCGCGAGCGGGTCAGCGGGGATCCGGGGGGCGGCCTGCACCGGGCCAGGCTAGGCGGCGGGTCGCCGCGCAGGCGGGTGGCGGAGCTGCCCCGGGGTCCTAGGGTCGGGGGGTCATGGCGGACGGCGTGCTCGCACCGGCGGTCCTCGGCGGGGTCGTCCTGCTGGTGCTGGCCGTGCTGTGGTGGGCGGCCCGCGGCCGCCGCGCGTTCGGCACGGTGGAGGAGCGCGCGACCTACGCCGCCCTGCACGAGGCGAGCCTGGCCGCGCCGCCGCTGCGCGAGGGGTTGAACGCGCGGTCCGCCGCCACCAGCGCCCGGCACCTGCGTGCGCTGCTCGCCAGCCCCGCCGTGGCCGTGACCGACACCGAGCAGCTGCTGGCCTGGGAGGGCGTCGGCGAGGTGCACGCGCGCGCCGCCCAGCGCCTCGCCCGCGAGGCGCTGGACGCCGGTCGGCCGACCGTGACCGACGGCCTGGTCTGCGGCGACCCCGACTGCCCGCTGCGGGCGGTCGTCGTCGCACCGCTGGTCCTCGACGAACGGGTCGTCGGGACCGTCGGGGCCTACGGCCCGGCCGCGAGCCCCGGGCTCGTCTCGGCCGTCGCGGAGGTGGCGCGCTGGGTGTCGGGGCAGCTCGAGCTGGCCGAGCTGGACGAGTCGCGCTCCCGGCTGGCCGAGGCGCAGGTCCGGGCGCTGAGGGCGCAGATCAGCCCGCACTTCGTCTTCAACGCACTGACCGCCATCGCGTCGTTCGTGCGCACCGATCCCGAGCGGGCCCGCGAGCTGCTGCTCGACTTCGCCGACTACACGCGCTACTCCAGCCGCACGCACGGCGACTTCACCACCCTCGCCGAGGAGCTGCGGTCGGTCGACCGCTACCTGCTGCTCGAGAAGGCGCGCTTCGGCGAGCGCCTGCAGGTCGTGCTGCGGGTCGCGCCCGAGGTGCTCCCGGTCGCGGTGCCGTACCTGTGCCTGCAGCCTCTGGTGGAGAACGCGGTGCAGCACGGGCTCGAGCGGGGAGGAGGCAGCGGCACGGTGACGGTCGTGGCGGACGACGACGGCGGGCTGTGCCGCATCACCGTCGAGGACGACGGCGCCGGCAGCGACCCCGAGCGGGTGCGGGCGGTCCTGGCCGGCACCGCCTCGGACGTCGACGGCCACACCTCGGTCGGGCTCGGCAACGTCGACGCGCGGCTGCGCGCGCTGTACGGCGACGACCACGGCCTGGTCGTCGAGACCGCCCCCGGCGCGGGGACGAAGGTGACCGTGCGGGTGCCCAAGTTCAGTGCGGGCGTGCGCGTGGGGGGGCCGGCCTCGTGACCGCCGCCGCCCTGCGCCTGCTGGCCGTCGACGACGAGCCGCCCGCCCTGGACGAGCTGTCCTACCTGCTGCGCGCCGACCCCCGGGTCGGCGAGGTCCGTACGGCCGGCGACGCGGTCTCGGCGCTCAAGGCGCTCGAGCAGGCCCCCGTCGACGGGGTGTTCCTCGACATCCGCATGCCCGGCCTGACCGGCCTGGAGCTCGCCGGCGTCCTGGGCCGGTTCGCCGCGCCGCCGCCGGTGGTCTTCGTGACCGCGCACGAGGACGCCGCGGTCGACGCCTTCTCCCTGCGCGCCGTCGACTACCTGCTCAAGCCGGTGCGGGCCGCCCGGCTGGCCGACGCGGTCGGCCGGGTGGCGCAGGCGCACCGCGGCGGGCCGGCCGCCGACCCCGGTCCACCCGACCCCGGCACGATCGCCGTCGAGCTGGGCGGGGTGACGCGCTTCCTGCAGGTCGGCGACGTGCGCTACGTGGAGGCCCAGGGCGACTACGCGCGCCTGCACACCTCGGGCGGCAGCCACCTCGTGCGCGTGCCGCTCGCCTCGCTCGAGGAGCGCTGGGCCGCCGTCGGCTTCGTGCGCGTCCACCGGTCCTACCTCGTCGCCGTCGGCGCCATCAGCGAGCTGCGCGTGGAGCCGGGCGGCGGGCACTCCGTGCGGGTCGGCAGCGGGCCGTCGGCCGTGGTCCTGCCGGTCAGCCGGCGGCTGAGCCGCGACCTCAAGGACCGGCTGGTCCACCGGGCGCGCCGGGAGGCGGAGCGGTGAGACTTCCGCGCGCCGACGCGGCCGGCTGTCGGGCAGCAGAGCGGTGAGCCGCCCCGAGCCGCCGCGCCGCGTCGCCGTCACCAGCCCGCGCACGGCCGCCGTGCGGCGCCCGCCCGGCCGCTCGGCGCTGCGCGCCCTCGACGAGCAGGACGTCGTCGGCGAGCTGCTCGTGCGCTCGCTCGTACGGGCGCAGCTCACCCTCGCGCTGCGGCTGCTCACCGTCCTGGCCGTCCTGCTCGGCGGGCTGCCGCTGCTGTTCGCGACCGTCCCGTCGACCCGCGACGTGCAGGTCCTGGGCCTGCCGCTGCCCTGGCTCGCGCTCGGCGTGCTCGTCTACCCGGCCCTGCTCGTCGGGGGCCTGGTGCACCTGCGTCTCGCCGAGCGGCACGAGCGCGACTTCGTCGACCTCGTCGAGCGCTCGTGACCGGTCCGGTCCTGCCGCTGGTCGCCGTCGCGCTGGTCGTGGTGGCGACGATCGGCATCGGCGTCTACGGCCTGCGCCTGGCGCGGACCACCAGCGACTTCCTCGTCGCCTCCCGGACCGTCTCGCCGCTGTGGAACGCCTCGGCCATCAGCGGGGAGTACCTCTCGGCAGCGTCGTTCCTGGGCGTCGCCGGGCTCGTGATGGCCTACGGCGCCGACGCGCTGTGGTACCCGGTCGGCTTCGTCGCCGGGTACTTCGTCCTGCTGCTGTTCGTCGCCGCCCCGCTGCGGCGCTCCGGGGCCTACACCGTCCCCGACTTCGCGGAGGTGCGCCTGGGCTCGCGGGGGCTGCGCCGCCTGTGCGCGCTGGCGGTCGTGGCGATCGGGCTGCTCTACCTGGTGCCGCAGCTGCACGGCGCCGGGCTGGCCCTGCGCGCGACGACCGGTGCCCCCGTGCAGGTCGGGGCGGTGCTCGTGGCCGTCGTCGTGACGGTCAACGTCGCGGGCGGGGGCATGCGCAGCGCGACGTTCGTGCAGGCGTTCCAGTACTGGCTCAAGCTCACCGCGCTGGCCGTCCCCGCGGTGTTCCTGCTGCTCGCGTGGCAGGGCGACGGGCGGCCGGCCCTGGACACGCCGACTCCTCCGACCTTCCTGCAGCGCACCACGGTGGAGGTCGACAGCTCCACGCGCTTCGTCGTGGACGAGCCGGTGACGGTCACGGTCGACGGCCGCCAGCGCCGGCTGGAGGAGGGCAGCACCGCCGTGCCGGGGGGCAGCCCCGTGGTGTTCCCGGCGGGAGCGGCCGTCCCCCACGTGGCGAGCCTGGCCCCGGCGACCGGCCTGGACTGGAGCCGCCCGCTGTCGGGCGCCGGCGGCGTCGAGCACCCGCTGTACGCGACGTACGCGCTCGTGCTGGCGACCTTCCTCGGCACCATGGGACTGCCGCACGTGCTCGTGCGCTTCTACACCAACCCCGACGGCCGGGCGGCCCGGCGCACGACGCTGGGCGTCCTGGCGCTGCTCGGCGCGTTCTACCTGCTGCCGGCGGTGTACGGCGCGCTGGGCCGGCTCTACGTCCCGGAGCTGCTGCTGACCGGTCGTACGGACGCGGTCGTGCTGTCGCTGCCGGTGGCCGCGCTGAGCGGGCCGGCCGGGCCGCTGCTGCAGGCGCTGCTGGTCGCCGGGGCGTTCGCGGCGTTCCTGTCGACCTCGTCCGGGCTGCTGGTCACGACCGCCGGGGTGCTGGCGCAGGACCTGCTGCCCGCGGGCCGGGGCGACCGCGCGCCGGGACGGGTCCGCGGCTCGGTGCGCGGCTTCCAGCTCGCCGCACTGGGCACCGGCGGGGTCTCACTGCTCGTCGCGCTGCCCGCCGCGGCGCTGCCGCTCACGCAGGTCGTCGGACTGGCCTTCGCGGTGGCGGCCTCGACCTTCTGCCCGCTGCTGGTGCTCGGCATCTGGTGGCGCGGGCTGACCGTCGCCGGCGCGGGTGCCGGACTGCTGGTCGGCGGCGGGCTGTCGACGCTGGCCGTCGCGGCGACCCTGACCGGCAGCGTGGGCAGCGACGGCTGGCCCGCAGCGCTGCTGGCGCAGCCGGCCGCGTGGACCGTGCCGACGGCGTTCGCGGTCATGGTGGCCGGCTCGCTGGCGACCCGGGGCACGGTGCCGCCCGACGTCGGCCGCACGATGATGCTGCTGCACGCCCCCGAGGGCCTGGGGCTGCCGGCCGGCAGCGGACCTCCCGGACATGCCGACCGCTCGTCGCCGGAGACGACCGCTCGACGCAGGCAGCGGGCAGTCAGGCGCACCGCGCCGTGAGCCGACTTGTCCGGCGTGGTCGGCGGACGGCAGCGTGACAGCGGTCACAGCCCAGCTCGGTCCGGGCTGGGTCGGCGCGGGTGTGCCGCGTCCGTCGTCCGGAGGAGGGTCCTTGAGCACAGCCGAGCACGACAGGGGGCACGAGACGTACACGCCGACCCAGGCGAGCTACGTCGCGATGCAGGACAGCCCCGACTTCCAGGAGCTCCGCAAGCGCTACCGCGGCTGGGTGCTGCCCGTCGCGGCCGGCTCGCTGATCTGGTACTTCGCCTACGTGCTGCTCACCACCTACGCGCCGGGCTTCATGTCGCAGCGGCTGGTCGGCAACATCAACGTCGGGCTGGTCGCCGGGCTGCTGCAGTTCGTCAGCACCTTCCTCGTGACGGCGCTCTACATCCGCCATGCCGACAAGGCCCTCGATCCCGTGTCGGCGCGCCTGCGCGAGGAGTTCGAGGGAGGCCAGCGATGAGCGTCCTGGCGCAGGAGAGCGCGGCGGTCGGCAGTCCCACCCTCAACATCGCGATCTTCATGGCGTTCGTCGTCGTCACGCTGGCGCTGGTCATCCGGGCGAGCAAGACGAACAAGAGCGCCGCCGACATGTACACCGCCGGCGCCGCCTTCTCCGGTCGGCAGAACGGCGTCGCCATCTCCGGCGACTACCTGTCGGCCGCGTCGTTCCTCGGCATCGCCGGCGCCATCGCGCTCACCGGCTACGACGGCTTCCTCTACAGCATCGGCTTCCTCGTCGCCTGGCTCATCGCCCTGCTGCTCGTCGCCGAGCTGCTGCGCAACACCGGCCGCTTCACCATGGCCGACGTGCTCGCCTTCCGGATGCGCGAGCGGCCGGTGCGCATGGCGGCGGCGACCTCGACGCTCGTCGTCTCGTTCTTCTACCTGCTCGCCCAGATGGCCGGCGCCGGCGGGCTCGTCGCACTGCTGCTCAACATCCAGGACCGGGGCGGGCAGAGCCTCATCATCGCCGTCGTCGGCATCCTCATGATCGTCTACGTGCTCGTCGGCGGCATGAAGGGCACGACGTACGTCCAGATCATCAAGGCCGTGCTGCTCATCTCCGGCGCCGCCCTGATGTCGTTCTGGGTGCTGACGCAGTTCAGCTTCAACTTCTCCGAGATGCTCGGCCAGGGCGCTGCGGCAGGCGCCTCGCTCGACCCGGGCGCGGCGTACGGCGCGAACAACACGTCGAAGCTGAACTTCATCTCGCTGGCCCTGGCGCTCGTGCTGGGCACCGCCGGGCTGCCGCACATCCTCATGCGCTTCTACACGGTGCCGACCGCCAAGGAGGCCCGCCGCTCGGTGGTCTGGGCGATCTGGCTGATCGGCCTGTTCTACCTGTTCACCCTGACCCTCGGGTACGGCGCCGCCGCGCTCGTCGGGCCGGAGCGGATCGCCGCCGCACCCGGTGCGGCCAACTCCGCAGCGCCGCTGCTGGCGTACGAGCTGGGTGGCACGCTGCTGCTCGGCGTCATCTCCGCGGTGGCCTTCGCGACGATCCTCGCGGTCGTCGCCGGTCTCACCATCACGGCGTCGGCGTCCTTCGCGCACGACATCTACGCGCAGGTGATCAAGCGCGGCAACCCGCCGCCCGGCGCCGAGGTGCGGGTCGCCCGCATCGCCGCGCTCGTCGTCGGCGCCGTCGCGATCCTCGGCGGCATCGCCGCCAACGGTCAGAACATCGCGTTCCTGGTGGCGCTCGCCTTCGCGGTCGCCGCGTCGGCGAACCTGCCGACGATCCTGTACTCGCTGTTCTGGAAGCGGTTCAACACCCGCGGCTGCCTGTGGAGCATCTACGGCG
>CADCUB010000142.1 GCA_902805775.1 uncultured Frankineae bacterium
GCCGCCCGCACGCCGCCGCCGGCCGGGCTGGCTGGCGCCCGCTGCTGCAGCGGCCGTGCTGCTCGCCGGAGGCGCCGGTGCGTACGCGCTCAGCCGGGACGACCCGGCCGGCACCGCGTCCGGCGCCGCGCCGGCGACCTCCGCACCGACGCAGGACCCGACGCAGGACCCGACGCCGACGGCTGAGCCGACCGCCGAACCTTCCCCCGAGCCGACGCGCGCCCCGACCACGCCACCCCCGACGCGGGAGCCCACGCAGGTCCCCTCGCCGACCCCCAGCCCGGCAGCGCCCGACGGGCTGCCCGAGGGCTGGACGACGGACACCGGCGGCGCCGGCTGGACCGTGGCGCTGCCGCCGGGCTACGCGCGGACCGGGGCGGGGGAGTACCGCCAGGCCGAGACGGGCCGCACGCTGCGCATCGAGACCGGGCAGGGCCAGCCGGACGCCGTGGCCGACCGGGAACGGGCCGCCGCGAGCTTCGCCCGCCGTCACCCGACGTACGAGCAGATCCGCATCGAACCGGCCGACTACGAGGGCTACGAGGCCGCCGACTGGGAGTTCACCTACGAGGGCCTGCACGTGGTCAACCGGGTGTTCGTCGTCGACGGCACCGGCCACTCGCTGTTCTTCCAGACCCGCGCCGACGACTTCCCCCGCGCCCGCGCCGACTTCGATGCCGTCGCTGCCGCGTTCACCCCTGTCGGGGGCTAGCGGCCCCCGTACCCCTCAGGGGTGTCCGAGGACGGCTCGACATACCCCCCTAGGGTGTGCTAGACAGACGTCGAGCGCAGGAGGCACCCATGGCCACGACCCACGGCTACAGCGACACCAAGGCGGCGCACCTCAAGCGGATGGCCCGCATAGAAGGGCAGGTCCGCGGCATCGCCCGCATGATCGAGCAGGACAAGTACTGCATCGACGTGCTCACCCAGGTGAGCGCCGTGACCAAGGCGCTGCAGGCCGTCTCGCTGAACCTGCTCGACGAGCACATGGCCCACTGCGTGGCCGACGCCGTGGCCGCGGGAGGCGAGGACGGCGAGGTCAAGCTCAAGGAGGCCTCCGCCGCCATCGCCCGCCTCGTCCGTTCCTGACCAGACGACCACCCCCCGAGAGGACCCCACCATGGGCGCACAGACCTTCACCGTCACCGGCATGACCTGCGGGCACTGCGTCAGCTCGGTCACCGAGGAGGTCTCCGAGCTCGCCGGTGTCTCCGACGTCGCCGTCGAGCTCGAGACAGGACGCGTGACGGTGACCGCCGACCGCGAGCTGGCTCCCGACGAGGTTCGCGCGGCGGTCGAGGAGGCCGGCTACTCGCTGGCCGGCTGAGCCGCTCGCTGCCCGCAGGCCAGCCCCGCCGCGCCCTGACGGCGCAGCTCCCGTCCGTCATCCCGTCCGTCACACCCCTGTCCCGAGGAGCGCCGTGAACACCCCCAGCACGCTGGCGGCCTTCGCCGCGACGCTCGCCGTGGTCTTCGGCGCATCCGCCGGCGCCGGCCGGCTCGTCGGTCCCGTGGGCGCGGCGACGCCCGAGGCTGCCGCAGCCGCCTCCGCCGACGGGCACGCGGACGGCGGTCACGAGCCCGCACCCGACACGGCACCCGCCGGCGGGCTCGACGTCGGCGGCCTGTCGGTCGCCGCGGACGGCTACGCCCTGCGGCTCGCGCGGTCGACGGCACCCGCAGGTCGGCCGTTCCGCCTCGAGTTCACCGTGACCGGCCCGGACGGCGCGCCGCTGGTCGAGTACACGCGGGCGCACGAGAAGGACCTGCACCTGATCGTCGTCCGGCGCGACCTCACGCAGTTCTCCCACCCGCACCCGACGCGCGACGACGCCGGGCGCTGGTCGCTGCCGCTCACGCTGCCCGAGCCGGGGACCTACAAGATCATCGTCGACTTCACCCCGGCCGGCCGGGACTCCGCCCTGACGCTGGCCGCCGACCTCACGGTCCCCGGCCCGTACGCCCCGGCGCCGCTGCCTCCGCCGTCGCTGACCGCGCAGGCCGACGGCTTCACGGTCAGCCTGGACGGCGGGCTCACGGCCGGCCGCAGCAGCGAGCTCGCCTTCACCGTCCGCCGCGACGGACGGCCGGTCACCGACCTCGACCCCTACCTCGGCGCGTACGGCCACCTCGTCGTGCTGCGGGCCGGCGACGCGGCCTACCTCCACGTCCACCCGGAGGAGTCGGACGCCGCCGGCCCCGAGGTGGTCTTCGCCGCCGACGTGCCTGCGGCCGGCACCCACCGGCTGTTCCTCGACTTCTCCGTCGACGGCGTCGTCCGCACCGCCGAGCTGACGGTGCACGCAGGGGCGGGCGGGGACCCGGCGGGCGGCTCCGCCGGCGAGGGGCACGGAGAGGACGGGCACTCGTGACCACGACCTCGTCCGGCCCGCTCGACCAGGTCGAGCTGGCCATCAGCGGCATGACCTGCGCGTCGTGCGCCAACCGCATCGAGCGCAAGCTGAACAAGCTCGACGGCGTGAGTGCCACCGTCAACTACGCGACCGAGAAGGCCAAGGTCACCTACCCGACGGGGATGGCCGCCGAGGAGCTGCTCGCGGCGGTCGAGAAGGCCGGCTACACCGCGCGGCTGCCCGAGCCGGAGCGCCCGGCCGGGAGCGACGGCGCGCCCGGCGAGGGCCTGGTGGAGGCCGACCGCGTCGACCTGCTCCGCCGGCGCCTGCTGCTGGTCAGCGTGCTCACGGTCCCGGTGATCGCGATGTCGATGGTCCCGGCGCTGCAGTTCCGCGCCTGGCAGTGGCTGGCGCTCACGCTGGCCGCACCGGTGGTGCTCTGGGGCGCCTGGCCCTTCCACGTCGCCGCCTGGAAGAACCTGCGCAACGGCGCCGCCACCATGGACACGCTCATCAGCCTCGGGACGCTGGCCGCCCTCGCCTGGTCGGTCTACGCGCTGTTCCTCGGCACCGCCGGCGAGCTGGGCATGCGCCACCCGTTCGAGCTGACGCTGCAGCGGGGGAACGGTGCGGGCAACATCTACCTCGAGGCCGCCGCCGGCGTGACGATGTTCATGCTCGCCGGGCGCTACCTGGAGGCCCGGTCGAAGCGCGCGTCCGGCGCCGCGCTGCGGGCCCTCATGGACCTCGGCGCGAAGTCGGTCGCCGTCCTGCGCGGCGGCGCGGAGCTGCAGGTCCCCGTCGAGCAGCTGCGCGTCGGCGACGTCTTCGTGGTGCGGCCGGGGGAGAAGCTCGCCACCGACGGCACCGTGGTCGAGGGCAGCTCGGCCGTCGACGCCAGCATGCTGACAGGCGAGTCGGTGCCGGTCGAGGTCGGCGTCGGCGACAGCGTCACCGGCGCGACCGTCAACGCCGGCGGCCGGCTGCTCGTGCGGGCGACCCGCGTCGGCGCCGACACCGCGCTGGCGCAGATGGCCCGGCTCGTCGAGGACGCCCAGAACGGCAAGGCGCAGGTGCAGCGGCTCGCCGACCGGGTCTCGGGGGTGTTCGTCCCGGTCGTCCTCGTCCTGGCGGTGGCCACCCTCGGCTTCTGGCTGGGCACCGGCGCGGGCGCGGGTGCCGCCTTCACCGCCGCCGTCGCCGTGCTCATCATCGCCTGCCCCTGCGCCCTCGGCCTGGCCACGCCGACCGCCCTCATGGTCGGGACCGGTCGCGGCGCCCAGCTCGGCATCCTCATCAAGGGCCCGGAGGTCCTCGAGAGCGCGCAGGACGTCGACACCGTCGTGCTGGACAAGACCGGCACCCTCACCACCGGCGTCATGACGCTCGTCGACGTGCTGCCCGCCGCAGGGGTCGACGAGCACGAGCTGCTCCGGCTCGCCGGAGCGGTGGAGGCGGCCAGCGAGCACCCCGTCGCGCGGGCCGTGGCCGCGGGGGCCTGCGCGCGCGTCGGTGCCCTGCCGCCGGTCACCGACTTCGCCAGCCTCGAGGGGCTGGGGGTCCGCGGCGCGGTCGAGGGCCACGCCGTGCTGCTGGGCCGGGCGAGCCTGCTCGCCGACTGGTCCTCACCCCTGCCCGCCGACCTGGACCGGGCCCGCGCGCAGGCCGAGGCCGACGGCCGTACGGTCGTCGCCGTCGCCTGGGACGGCCGGGCCCGCGGTCTGCTGACCGTCGCCGACACGGTCAAGGCGACCAGCGCGGAGGCCGTCCGCGGCCTGCGCGCGCTGGGCCTCACGCCGGTGCTGCTCACCGGCGACAACGCCGCCGTGGCGCGCGCCGTCGCCCGCGAGGTGGGCATCGAGCAGGGCGACGACACGGTGATCGCGCAGGTGCTGCCGGCCGAGAAGGTGGCTGTCGTGCGCCGGCTGCAGGACGCCGGCCACCGGGTGGCGATGGTCGGGGACGGCGTCAACGACGCGGCGGCGCTGGCGCAGGCCGATCTCGGGCTGTCGATGGGCACCGGCACCGACGCGGCCATGGCCGCCGGCGACCTGACGCTCGTGCGTGGTGACCTGCGGGTGGCTGTCGACGCCGTCCGGCTGGCGCGGCGCACGCTGCGTGTCATCCGCAGCAACCTGTTCTGGGCCTTCGGCTACAACGTCGCGGCGATCCCGCTGGCCGCGGCCGGGCTGCTCAACCCGATGATCGCCGGCCTGGCGATGGCGTCGAGCAGCGTCTTCGTCGTCACCAACAGCCTGCGGCTGCGGCGCTTCCGCCCGACCGCGACACCGGTGCAGCCGCAGCCGGTGGGGCTCAGGAGCGCAGCGAGCTGATCCGCGCCGAGCCCTGCTCGGCGAACGTGCTGCCGGTGTGGGTGGTGTCCTCGCCTCGGGCGGCGCGGATCGTCATGTAGGTCGTGACCAGCAGGATGAGGGCCGTCACCGCGAGGATGCCTCCGGTCACCGGGCTCCAGAACGGCAGCTCGACGTCGCGCAGGAACACCATCGCCAGCCCGAGCCCGAGCAGCAGCACGCCGAACACGACCGTGCCGGCGGTGCGGACCGGGCTCGCCACGGCGGCCTCCTGCACCTTCTCCGCCTGGCTCTTGGCGGTCTTCAGCATCCGCTGCGCCCAGACGTACTCCGTCGCGAGGACCGCGAGCCCGGCGACGATGACCAGGATGCCCGGACCCGGGAGCACCATCATGGCGCCGCCCAGCAGCAGGAGCGCCGCTCCGAGGATCGTGACGGCGAAGCGCTTGAAGACCTTCATGCAGATCCCTCGGACAGGCCGGAAGGGTCAACCGGCGGTAGGACTGTGCTTCCCCGCTGCGCTCGCGCCGAACACCCGCGGCTACCAGGGCATGGTGGCGAACGGCGTGGAGTAGTCCTCGACCCGGGCGAGGGCGGCCTCGGCGTCCAGGACGTCCATGCGGTCGCGCTCGGCGGCGACCAGGTGCCGCAGCAGACGGACGTCACCGGCGGTCGCGAGCCCGGTCACCTCCTCGTGGGCGAGCACCCAGGAGACGGCGGCCCGGATCGTGTCGGCGTCGGCGAGCGGCTCGTACCAGGTCGCGAACGCCTGCTCGCCGACGGGCTGGCCCTCGGCCACGCCCGGCCAGTTGCGGCGTGAGACCGCCTTGATCGTCATGAGGCCGGCGTCCTGGCGAGCGATCTCGGCGGTCAGCGCGGCCCAGTCCGCCCGGAAGGCCTCCTCCCGCCACAGCACGGCGCTGAGCGGCGTCAGCACGGTGGCGAACGGGAAGCGGCGCAGCGCCTCGAGGTGCGTCGCCGCCGCGCTCGTCCCGTGGCCGGTGATGCCGACCGCGCCGACCAGCCCCTCCTCCTGCGCGCGCACGGCCGCCTCGAGCGCGCCGCCCGGCCGCGTGGCCCGGTCGAGCTCGTCGAGCTCGCCGATGGCGTGCAGCTGCAGCAGGTCGACGCGGTCGGTCCTCAGCCGCTCCAGCGAGGCGTTGATCTGCGCCCAGGCCGGCTCGCGGTCACGCAGCCCGGTCTTGGTCGCGAGGAACACCTGCGGCCGCAGGTCGTCCATCATCGCTCCGAGCCGCAGCTCGGCCTCGCCGTAGTCGGCGGCCACGTCGAAGTGGTTGATCCCCGCCTCGAGCGCCTCCTGCACCGAGGCGTCGGCCACCTCCTGGCTGACCTCGCCGAGGGCGGCCCCGCCGTAGATGAGCACACTGCTGTCGTGGCCGAGCCGGCCGAGGCGTCGTCGCTGCATGCGCCTGTCCTACCCGGTCGGCGGCTCCGGCGCACGGATGTGGGCCACCTCGAACCGCTCGAACACGACCGGCTCGGCCGCCTCGTCGAAGGCGGCGCCTGCGCGCTCGGCCTGCCGCCGGAAGAACCGGCGGTGGGCGGCGAGCCACCACTCGACGGTCCGCTCGCCCTCGCCCTCGTCCTCCGCGAAGGAGGCGTCGACGCTGTCCAGCGGCCCGACGCGCACCTGCACGGTGCGCAGGACGCAGGCCGGCCGCCCCTGCCCGTCGACGGCGATCCAGAGGTCCCCGGGGACCGGCACAGCAGTACCCGTCCGGGAGAAGTCGGAGAGGAGCGCGACGGTGGCCCGCTTGGTCCCGGCGAGCACCAGCGCCACCAGCTCGTCGGCCACGACCGGGCTGTCACCGAACGCCTCGACGGCGGTGAGCGCGGACGGCTCCGTCCCGGAGACCGCGCAGAACTCGTCCCAGAACTGCCGCACGCGCTCGTCCGGGACCACCCCCGGATCCTGCCGCAGGAGGTCGGGGACGGACCAGGGTCGTTCCCTGATGACCGGCGGGCCGGCGAGGAGCAGGCTGGCCCTGTTCACCCGCACCCGCCTACACGTCGAGGACACCGCATGGACGACATCCGCCGCTCGCTCGCCCGTCAGGGGATCACCCGCAGCAGGGACGACCGCGTCCTGGGCGGCGTGTGCGCCGGCCTCGGACGGCGCGTCGGCATCGACCCGTGGCCGGCCCGCCTCATCCTGCTGGTCCTGATGGTCGTCGTCCCGGGCAGCCCGTTGCTGATCTACCCGGTGCTCTGGTACCTGATGCCGCAGGACGGGGCAGGCCCGGGCGGCTCGTACGGCCCGCGGACCCCGGGTCACTGGTAGGGCCGGGCGCTACGGCAGCGGCATGCCGCCGTGCACGCCGATCCGCTCACCGGTGATGTAGCTCGCCTCGGCCGAGGCGAGGAACACGAACGCGTGCGCGACCTCGACCGGCTGCCCGGCGCGGCCGAGCGGTGTCTGCGACCCGAAGTCCTCGACCATGTCCTCGGGCATCGTGGCGGGGATGAGCGGTGTCCAGATGGGGCCGGGCGCGACGGTGTTGACCCGGATGCCCTTGCTCGCGAGCTCCTGCGCGAGCCCCTTGGTGAAGTTGACGATGCCGGCCTTGGTGGTGGCGTAGTCGAGCAGCTGCGGCGAGGGCTCGTACGCCTGCACCGAGGAGGTGTTGATGATGCTGCTGCCGGGCTGCAGGTGGGGGACGGCGGCGCGGCAGAACCAGAACATCGCGTACAGGTTGGTCTTCAGGACCCGGTCGAACTCCTCGGTCGAGATGTCGACGATGCTCTCCCGCGTCATCTGGTACGCGGCGTTGTTGACGAGCACGTCCAGCCCGCCGAGCTCGTCGACGGTCCGCTGCACCGCCGAGGTGCAGAACGACTCGTCCTGCACGTCACCGGGCAGGGAGAGGGCCTTGCGGCCCGCCTGCTCGACCAGGCGGACGGTCTCGTCGGCGTCGCTCTGCTCGTCGGGCAGGTGGACGATGGCGACGTCGGCCCCCTCGCGGGCGAACGCGAGCGCGACGGCGCGCCCGATCCCGGAGTCACCGCCGGTGATCAGGGCCCGCCGTCCCTCGAGCCGCGACGCGCCGCGGTAGGACTGCTCGCCGTGGTCGGACGGCGCCTCCAGCTGCGACTCGAGCCCGGGGTGGGGCACCTGCTCCGGACCGGGCTGGCCGGACGGCCGGCTCGGGTCCTCGGGGGTGAACTGGTCGCTCACGGCGGTCGTCTCCTCGCGGTCGGGTGCCCGTCCGCTGCCCGGACCCCGTCGGGCGAAACGACAGGCCGAGGGCGCAGGGAGGGCGGCCCCCGAGCAGCGTCGGTCCGTCCGGGGCGGCGCTGGCCGTGCTCCTACGATCGGCTCGCCCACTCCCGATGCTCCCGTGTCGGAGACCCGAACCGCAGACAGGGAACCCATGACGTCGATCGACGTGCGACCGGAGCCGACGGACGCCGGCGCCTTCCCCGCCGGCTTCACCTGGGGAGCCGCCACCTCCTCCTACCAGATCGAGGGAGCGGTCGACGTCGACGGACGCGGGCCGTCGATCTGGGACACCTTCAGCCACACGCCCGGTCGCACCCGCGACGGTGACACCGGCGACGTCGCGGTCGAGCACTACACGCGCTACCGCGAGGACGTCGCGCTCATGGCCGAGCTCGGCCTGGCGGCCTACCGCTTCTCGGTCGCCTGGCCGCGGGTCATGCCGCAGGGGCGCGGGCAGGTCGAGCAGCGCGGCCTGGACTTCTACAGGCGGCTCGTCGACGAGCTGCTCGACAAGGGCATCGCCCCCTGGCTGACGCTGTACCACTGGGACCTGCCGCAGGCGCTGCAGGACGAGGGCGGGTGGACGGCACGCGACACCGCCGCGCGCTTCGCCGACTACACGGCCGTCGTGGTGCAGGCCCTCGGCGACCGGGTGCCCCACTGGTCGACGCTCAACGAGCCGTGGTGCAGCTCGTTGCTGTCGCACCAGGCCGGTCTGCACGCTCCGGGCGAGCGCGACGGAGCCCGGGCCGCCCGGGCGGTGCACCACCTGCTGCTCGCCCACGGCCTCGGCACGCAGGTCCTGCGCGAGGCCGCCGCTCCCGACGTCGGCCTGACGCTCAACCTGGCGCCGATCGACCCGGCCGGTGACAGCCCGGCCGACCTCGAGGTGCAGCGCCGGGTCGACGGCCAGATGAACCGCATGTGGCTCGACGCGGTGCTGCTCGGCCGCTACCCCGACGACGTCGTGGCCGACCTGGAGGCCGCCGGTGCGCCGCTGCCGGTGCAGGACGGCGACCTCGCGGTGATCAGCGCGCCGCTGGACTGGCTCGGCGTGAACTACTACTTCCGCAACAGGGTGGTCGGCGGGTCCACGAGCGGCAAGCCGTCGCCGTGGATCGGCGGGCAGGACTACGAGGAGGTCGAGCCGACCGGGCCCGCGACCTCGATGGGCTGGGGCATCGCGCCGGACGGCCTGCGGGAGCTGCTCGGCCGCCTGCGCGACGAGTACCCGCCGGTGCCGCTGGTCATCACCGAGAACGGCTCGGCCTGGGACGACGTGGTCAGCGCGGACGGCGCCGTGCACGACCCGGCGCGCGTCGACTACCTGCACAGCCACCTCACCGCCGCGGGGGCGGCTCTGGCGGAGGGCGTCGACCTGCGCGGCTACTTCGCCTGGTCGCTGCTGGACAACTTCGAGTGGGCCCAGGGCTACGCGAAGCGCTTCGGCATCGTGCACGTCGACTACGCGACGCAGCAGCGCACGCCCAAGGACAGCGCCCGGGCGTACGCCGACGTCATCCGGCGGCACCAGGCGGCGCACGCCTGACGCAGCCGGGACGTGCGCCGGCGCGCGCCTCCGGGCTCCTGACGCGCCGGCGCACCTGCTGGGTGGAACCCCGCTGCCGTGCCAGGCTGTCGGGCCGAGGCGGTACGGACCCCATCCGCACCGGACGCCACCGACGGAGGACGTGCGTGCGCCGCTCGACCGTGCTCCTGGCGGCAGCAGCGGTGGCCGCTGCGGCGGGCGTCGCCGCGTGGCAGGCACCGCGGCTGCTCGGGGAGGACGTCACCGGCGCCCGTGACGCGGCGTCCGACTTCGCCGAGGCGTGGACCCGGGGCGAGCTGGCCGAGCTCCGGTGGGACCCCGCCGGCGGACGGGACCCGGCCGGGCAGCTCACCGCGCTGACCGCAGGGCTGAGCCCCGCGCCGGACGACCGGCCGGCAGAGGTCGCGGTCGGCTCCGTGCGCCGGGACGGCGACCGCGCGACGGTCGCGCTCGACGTCCGCTGGGAGCTGGGGCTCCCGTGGCGCTACCGCAGCGAGCTGGTGGTGCGGCGCCGGGACGACGGCCGGTGGCGCCCGGTGCTGACACCCTCGGTCGTCCACCCCGAGCTGCGCGACGGTGAGGAGCTGCGCTCCCGCCTGCGCCAGGCGCCGCGCGCCCCGATCACCGACCGGGCCGGTCGGCCGATCGTCGCGGACCGTCCGGTGGTCGTCGTGGGGCTCCAGCCCTCGCGGACGCGGGACCTGCCGGCGACGGTGGGCCGGGTGGCTGCGCTCACCGACGTCGACGGCGCGGCGCTCCTGGAGCGTGCCCGCGACGCCCGGCCCGATGCGTTCGTCGAGGTCGTCACCCTGCGGCGCGAGGACTACGACGCCGTACGTCCGCAGCTCCGGCCGATCCCGGGGGTGGTCCTGCAGGAGGGCGTACGTCAGCTCGCCCCGACCGCAGCCTTCGCCCGCGCCCTGCTCGGCAGGGTGGGTCCCGCCACGGCAGAGGTCGTCGAGTCGAGCGGGGGCCGCACACGGGCCGACGCCACGGTCGGGCTGTCCGGCCTGCAGCGGCAGTTCGACGCCCAGCTCGGTGGTCGGCCGGGCCTGGTCGTGGAGGCGACGGACGCCGACGCGAGGGCCGGGGAGCGCGCCGGCACCGAGGAGGCCGTGCGCACGCTGCTCGAGACCGCGCCGGTGGCCGGCACGCCGCTGCAGCTCACCCTCGACCCGGCCGTCCAGACCGCTGCCGACGAGGCACTGACCGGAGCTCCCGAGGGCAAGGCGTCCGCGCTGGTCGTGCTCCGGCCCAGCACGGGGGAGGTGCTGGCCGTCAGCAACGCCGGTCCCGACGGGTCGGGCGCCGACCGGGCGCTCAGCGGCCGCTACCCGCCGGGCTCCACGTTCAAGACCGCCTCGGCGCTGGCGCTGCTGCGCGCCGGCCTGCGCCCGGACGACCCGGTCGCCTGCCCGGCCACCGTGAGCGTCCGGGGCAAGCAGTTCCGCAACGCCGAGGACGAGGTGCTCGGCGAGCAGCCCTTCCGCGCCGACTTCGCCCACTCCTGCAACACCGCCTTCGTCAGCACCGCCGACCGCTACAGCTCGGCCGACCTGCAGACTGCTGCCCGCGACCTCGGCCTCACGTCGTACGACCTGGGTCTCGACCTCGAGGTCGCGGGCGCCGACGTGCCGGTCACCGCTGACCCGGTCACCCACGCGGCGCAGGCCCTCGGTCAGGGACAGGTGCTGCTGAGCCCGCTGGCCGCTGCCGTCGGGGCGGCCACCGTCGAGAGCGGACGGTTCCGTCCGCCGCGCCTGCTCGCTGACCAGCCGCCGTCCGCACCCGGACCCGTGCTGCCCGAGGCGCCCGACCTGCAGGCGCTGACACGGGCCGTCGTGACCGAGGGCACCGGGACCGCTCTGCGGGAGACGCCGGGTGCGCCGGTCCGGGGCAAGACGGGCACGGCCGAGTACGGCAGGCAGGTGCCGCCGCGCACGCACGCCTGGTTCGCCGGCTCGTCGGGCGACCTCGCTCTCGCCGTGCTGGTCGAGGACGGCGGCTTCGGTGGCGCGGTCGCCGCTCCGCTCGCCGCCGACCTGCTGCGGGCGCTGCGCTAGCCCCGCGAGAGGGCGAGACTGCAGGGGTCGACTGGAGGAGGACCCGGATGGCCCACTACCGCTGCGCCGGCTCGGTGCCGCGCAAGCGCCACACGCAGTTCCGCCGTCCCGACGGGCAGCTCTACCGCGAGGAGCTGATCGGGGAGGAGGGCTTCTCCTCCGACTCCTCACTGCTCTACCACCGCGGCGTGCCGTCGGCGATCGTCGACGCGCGCCCCTGGGAGCTGCCCGACCAGCGCACGACGCCCAACGCGCCGCTGCTGCCGCGTCACCTCCGCCTCCACGACCTGTTCCCCGAGCAGGAGTGGAAGGCGATCGACGCCGTGACCGGCAGGCGCCTGGTGCTCGCCAACGCCGACGTGCGCCTGTCGTACGTCGTCGCGGGAGAGGCCTCGCCGCTCTACCGCAACGCGACCGGCGACGAGTGCGTCTTCGTCGAGGCCGGGACGGCGACCGTCGAGACGGTGTTCGGCTCCCTCGACGTGCACGCCGGCGACTACGTCGTGCTGCCGCGGGCCACGACCCACCGGTGGCTGCCGAGCGGGGTCGAGCCGCTGCGCCTGTACGCGATCGAGGCCAGCGGCCACATCGCCCCGCCGAAGCGCTACCTGTCCCGGTACGGGCAGCTCCTGGAGCACGCGCCGTACTGCGAGCGCGACCTGCGCGGACCGTCGGACCCGCAGGTCGTCGAGGCGACCGACGTGGAGGTCTACGTCAAGCACCGCGGCGGCGGCCCCGGCGGGCTCGCCGGGACCGTGCACGTGGTGCCCGAGCACCCCTTCGACGTGGTCGGCTGGGACGGCTGCCTCTACCCGTACGCCTTCGACGTCGCGGACTTCGAGCCGATCACAGGACGGGTGCACCAGCCGCCGCCGGTGCACCAGGTCTTCGAGGGCAGCGGCTTCGTGATCTGCAACTTCGTGCCGCGCAAGGTCGACTACCACCCCCTGGCCGTTCCCGTGCCCTACTACCACTCCAACGTCGACAGCGACGAGGTCATGTTCTACGTCGCCGGTGACTACGAGGCCCGCAAGGGCAGCGGCATCGGTCGCGGCTCGGTGAGCCTGCACCCGGGTGGGCACAGCCACGGGCCGCAGCCGGGCGCGATCGAGCCGAGCCTGGGGGCCGAGGCGTTCGACGAGCTCGCGGTCATGGTCGACACGTTCCGCCCGCTGGAGCTCGGCGAGGGGGGTGCGGCGGCCGACGACGGCGCGTACGCCTGGTCCTGGGCCGGCCGGGGGCCGCGCGGCTGACGGGCCCGGGCGAGCGCAAGCGTCCGCTGACGCTCGCCCGGGCCGCCGGTGCTGTGCCGCAGGACTAGCGCTGGCGGGTGCGCTCGCGGGACGTCTCGGTGAAGGTCCGGAAGGCGCCGCCGGAGACGTCGTCAGCGTCGTCCGTGAAGCCCATCCGGCCGAGCGCGCCGCCCACGACGGTGGAAGTCTCGTCGCTGCGCAGGCCGCTCATGCGGCTGCGGTAGCTGATGCCCCAGCCGCGGTCGTCGTAGGAGTTCGTCGAGCGGAAGCGGGTCAGCCTGGCGGTCGACTTCCAGGTGACGTTCGCAGGGACCCTGGCCAGGACGTCCCCGTCGCCGCCGTGGCCGCCGTTGGTGACGATGATGGTGCCCTTGAAGGCGGCGGTGCTGTCGCTCACGGTCAGCGTGCCGTCCTCCGACTGCAGGTTGCGCTCCTGCATGAAGGTGCAGGCGCCGGGACCGCCGTGGGGGTCGGGGATCTGCCCCTTCTCGCACTGGAAGTCGACGATGCTCCCGTAGACGCCGCCGCCCCAGGCGCCGCCGTCCTGGACGTCCAGCCACCCGACGTGCGTGTTGCCGGGCAGGCCCAGGAGGTTCTTCGGGTCGAGCTCGGTCCAGGACACGTAGGCGCTCGCACCGGAGTAGGTGTTCCGGCCGCCGTCCGGCCGGGCCGCCGAGGCGGTCGACGCCATCGCTGCCACGGTCAGGCAGGCGAGAGCGGGCAGCGCGACCTTGGCCGTGCGTGACCGCATGTGACGAGACATCATCGTTCTCCTTCAAGGAGGGAGCGGACCGCGGTCGCGGGCGCCCTGTGGAGGTGCGTTCGTACGGAAAGCTCGGGTGACCAGGCGGTCCGGCCGGAATGCCGTCAAGCCCGCAGGCGCACCCTGTCGAGGACCAGCGCGCCGACCTGCCGGCCCTGGACCAGCCCGGCGTCGATGGCGTGCGGGAAGTGGATGCCGCCGTAGAGCCGCGAGCGGGCCGCCTCGCGCGCCGCGTCGTCGAAGGAGGAGAACCTGCGCGCCGGCAGGGACCTCGCAGCGTGGGTGTCGTCGACGAACGCCACGCTGCCCAGCTGGGCTGTGAGCACAGCCGCTGCGGCCGGGGAGGCCACGGAGTGGCCGGAGGTGTGCTCCGGGAACTGGGGCGAGTTGACGGTCGTCACCCAGGTCGGGTCGACGTAGCGGTTGATGTAGGTGACGGGCCGCAGCAGCGAGTAGTGGTACTTCCAGGCCCAGCAGTTGAGGAAGGCCTCGTGCAGGGCGATCCCGGTCAGGGCCAGCGTCTCGACCGCGAGGTCGAGCCGTGCCCGTGGCGCCAGGGTCTGCGCCGCGATGCTCATCCAGTGCCCGGACGGCAGCCCGGTCGGGCGGCCGAGCGGCGGCTCGAACGAGCCCGGGTTGTCGGTCCAGAACTGCGCGATGGCCCGGTGCTCGTCGGTGTTGGCCTTCGACTGGAGGTAGGGCGCCATCGCCTGCTGGTGGAAGGGCGAGCCGACCACGGTGGAGAACGGCACCGGCGGCTCGGGCTCGACCTCCCAGGCGCTGTGCAGCACCATCGGACGCACCTCGGACCAGTACGGCTCGATCGCCGGCCGGTGGTTGGGCGGTGTCGACACCCAGAGCGACTCGCCCACGGGCGGGACGTACGGCCGGCCGACGGTCCCCGCGTGTCCGTCCGCGCGGATCCACCGCACGAGATGGGCGGCGACGGCCCGGCCGTGGGTGACCGAGGCGCGCACGGACCGGTCGGTGACGCCGGCGCGCCGGCGCGCCGCCACCGCGTCAGCCTCCGCGGTGTCGAGCCGAGGGCGGGTGCCGGGCGCCCGGAACGGCAGCACCTCGCGCAGGACGCCTGCCACGGCGGTGCTCAGTGCGGTCGGCCAGTCGACCTGTCCGAGGTGCAGCGCAGGCGGGAGCCGGTCCAGGTCGGTCAACGAGCCGGCGAGGCTGCGGTGCGAGGGCATCCCCGCGACCACGGCTTCGTACATCGCCACCGCCGCGCAGGCGTAGGCGCGCGCAGCCGCCGGAGGGCTGAGGTTCTCGAGCAGCACCAGGTCGTAGGTCGTGCCGATCCACTGCAGGGCGATGTCGGGCCCGAGCCGCGCCGGGCCCGCGGGCGCAGGCCCAGTGGTGGAGGCCGGGGCCGCGGACGACGACGCCCATGCCGACCCCGACCCGAGGGGCAGCGCGGCTGCGGCAGCGGCACCGACCATCCCCAGGAGCACATCCCGACGGCCGACCGCGCGTGCAGGCAGCATTGTGAAACCCCCCATGGAACAGCTGCTTTGGCAGCTTCGTCTGGCGCGGTGCCAGATCTGACCATGAGACGCAGCGCGTGTCAGCCAGGTTGCTCGGGAAGTGGATGACAGTGTTGTGACGCTCTGCTGCCGAGGTGACGACTGGCCGCAGGGTCGGCGCTGGTCCCGGGCCGACTGCCCCCGGACGCTGGCCGCGGGGCCCACGGTCCACCGCGGACGGCCTCGCCCTGGAGGCGGCCGACTGCCGGGCGTTCGCGGACTCGGGCCGTCGCGCAGCCGGTCGGCAGCCGCCTCGCCGAGCGTCTACAGGCCGAGCGCGTCCGCGACCCGCGCGCGCTGCGCCGCCGGTCCGCCGAGCAGCGCCGCGTCCGCCCAGGCGCGGCGGAAGTACAGGTGGGCGTCGTGCTCCCAGGTGAACCCGATGCCGCCGAGGACCTGGACGGTGCTGCCCGCTGCGGAGGTGTAGGCCTCCGACGCCTCGGCCTTGGCCAGCGGCGCCACCGTCGCGAGCTCGGGGCTGCCGCGGTCGGCGGCGAACACGGCGTACTGCGCCGCGGCGCGAGCCCCGTCGAGCGCCACGAGCATGTCCGCGCAGCGGTGCTTGACGGCCTGGAACGAGCCGATGGGCCGGTTGAACTGGTAGCGGTCCTTCGCGTAGGCGACGGCCATGTCGAGGCAGGCGGCCGTTCCGCCCACCATCTCGGCCGACAGCAGGGCGCACCCCAGGTCGACCAGCGGCGACAGGTCGCCGGGCTCGCCGAGCGCGACGGCGGGCGTGGCGTCGAGCATCACCTGCGCCACCGGACGGGTGAGGTCGAGCGCCTGCGAACGGGTGCGGGACAGCCCCGGAGCGTCGCCGGAGACGACGTAGAGCCGCGCCCCGGTCGGCCCGGCGTCGGCCCCGGTGGCGCTGACGACGAGCACGTCGGCGGTGTGTCCGTGCTCGACGAGCACCTTGGTGCCGGTGAGGGTGACCGAGTCGCCGCGCGAGGTCGCGGTGGTCTCCAGACCTCCCACGCCTGCGGGGCTGCCGACCTCGGCCGTCGCGAGCGTCGCGACGAGCTCCCCGGAGGCGATCCCTGGCAGCAGGTCGGCCTGCGACTGCGTGCTGCCGAACCGCAGGACGGCCAGCGACGCGAGCAGCCCGGCGGCGTACGGCGAGCTCGTCAGCGCGCGACCGGTCTCCTCGAGCACGATCGACGGCTCGATCAGGCCGGTGCCCGAGCCGCCGTGCTCCTCGGGCAGGTGCAGCCCGGGCAGTCCGAGCTGCGTGCTCATCTGCCGCCACAGCTCGACGTCGTAGCCCCGGTCGGTGGCGGTGGCCCGTCGGACGGCCTCGAGCGGCGCGCGGTCGGACAGGAAGCGGCGCAGAGAGGCGCGGAACTCCTCCTGGTCGGCGTCGTAGGCGAAGAACACGGCGCTCAGCCCCTGGCCTGCGAGGACCGGGACGCGGCCAGCTCCCGGAAGGGCCCTGCGTCCAGCCGCGGCTCCTTGGGCAGGCCCAGCAGCACCTCGCCGATGATGTTGCGCTGGATCTGCGAGCTGCCGGCGTAGATCGTGCCGGCGCGTGCCGCGAGGAACGTCTCCACCCAGGACAGCGGGGAGTTCTCGGTGCCGGCCTCCGGCATCTGCAGCAGACCGCCGGTGCGCTGGCCCGAGGGCACGAGCGCCTCTGGCCCGAGGATCTCCATCGCCAGCTCGGTGTAGGCCTGGGCGTACTCGCTCCAAATGATCTTGCTGATCGCCGACTCGGGGCCCGGGCGCTGTCCGGCGAGCGAGCGCGTCAGGGCCTGCAGCCCGCGGAAGCGCATCACCTCGACCCTGCTGTGGCACCAGGCGAGGCGGTCCCGGACACGCGCGTCGGAGGTCAGCCCGCGCTCGCGGGCGAGGGCGAACAGGCGGTCGAGCTCGGCGCGGAAGCGGATGGCGTCGGTGGTGGCGGTGACACCGCGCTCGAACCCCAGCAGCGCCATCGCGACGCGCCAGCCGTCGTTCACCTCGCCGACGACCTCGGAGCGCGCGGTGCGGGCGTCGGTGAAGAAGACCTCGTTGAACAGCGAGTAGCCGGCCAGGTTGCGGATCGGGCGCACCTCGACGCCCGGCTGCTCCATGGGCACGAGCAGGAAGGTGATGCCGCGGTGCTTGGGGGCGTCGGCGTCGGTGCGGGCGAGCAGGAAGATGTGGTCGGCGAGGTGACCGGCCGACGTCCAGGTCTTCTGCCCGTTGATCACCCACTCGTCGCCGTCGAGGACGGCGGAGGTGCGGATGCCGGCGAGGTCGGAGCCGGCCTCGGGCTCGGAGTAGCCCTGGCACCAGCGCTGCTCGCCGGACAGGATCTTGGGCAGGTAGTGGGCCTTCTGCTCCTCGGTGCCCAGGTGGATGAGCGTGTTGCCGAGCATGCCGATCCCGAAGGAGTCGTTCTCGCTGCCCTGCGGCGCACCCGCCAGGGCGAACTCCTCCGCGAGCACCACCTGCTCGACCAGGCTCAGGCCGGCACCGCCGTACTGCTCCGGCCAGGAGACGGCGAGCATCGAGTGCTCGCCGAGGGTGCGTCGCCACTGCACGCGGAACGCTTCCCGCTCGTCCTCGGGAAGCCCGCCCATGCCGGTCCAGTCGGCCGGCAGGTGCTCTCCCAGGAAGGCCTTGACGCGGCTGCGGAACTCCTGCGCCGAGGGCGGGTAGTCGACGTCCATGGCCGGAGGGTAGACCGCGGCGCCGACGGAACGGCGCCCCTCCCGCGCCCGCCCGGACCTCGTCGCGCGTCCCGGTCGGTGGGGCGCTCGTCCGCCCGTCGTCACCGCGGGGGTACGGTGCGGCGCCACCTGGCGACACCGCTCCTACTGACGGGGGTCCTCCGTGACCACGCAGGACACCGAGCCGGAGGTCGTCGTCGTCGGCGTCGACGGCAGCGAGGCGGGGGAGCGCGCCGCGCGCTTCGCCGGCCGGATCGCCCGGGAGGCAGGCACCACGCTGCTCGTCGTCTACGTCGTGCCCTGGTCGCCGTTCGCCGTCCAGACGGCGGAGGAGAACGAGCAGCGACGGGTCACCAAGCAGCGCGAGACCCAGGAGGCGCAGGAGGGCATCGTCGACCCGCTGGTCGCCGCCCTGGGTGCCGAGGGCGTCAAGGCCGAGGGGGTCGTGCGGCACGGCCATCCCGCGGAGACGCTCTGCGACGTCGGCGAGGAGCGCGGTGCCACCCACCTGCTGGTCGGGCGGCGCGGGCAGAGCAAGGTGCGCACCCTGCTGTTCGGGTCCACCCCCGGGAACCTCATCCAGATCGCGACCGTGCCGGTCACGGTGGTGCCGTGATGGCGGCCGGACTGGCCGTCGAGAGCGGCGGCGTCGACCAGGTCATCAACGAGGCCTTCACGCAGGTCTCCACCGCGGTCCAGCGGGTCATCTTCTTCGCGGTGGAGGTCGCCGGGGTCGACATCCCGCTGGTCGTCGTGTGGCTGGCCTTCGCGGCGGTCTTCTGCACCGTCTACTTCCGCGGCATCAACCTCCGCGGCTTCCGGCACGCCATCGGGCTGGTCAAGGGCGACTACACCCGCCCGGACGAGGTCGGGGAGGTGTCGCACTTCCAGGCGCTCGCGACCGCCGTGTCCGGCACGGTCGGCCTCGGCAACATCGCCGGCGTCGCCGTGGCCATCACCATCGGTGGTCCCGGCGCGACCTTCTGGATGATCATCGCCGGCCTCCTCGGCATGGCGACGAAGTTCACGGAGTGCACCCTCGGCGTGAAGTACCGCCGGGAGAACGCCGACGGCACCGTCTCGGGCGGGCCGATGTTCTACCTCTCGCGGGGGCTCGCGGCCCAGGGCAAGGCGGGGCTCGGCAAGGTCCTGGCCGCCGCCTTCGCCGTCTTCTGCATCTTCGGCTCGCTCGGCGGCGGCAACGCCTTCCAGTCCAACCAGGCGTTCGCCCAGATGCGCGACGTCACGGGCGGCGACGACGGCCTGCTGGGCGGCAGCGCGGCCGGCGTCATGTTCGGCATCGTCCTCGCCTGCTTCGTCGGCGTGGTGATCATCGGAGGCATCAAGCGGATCGCGCGGGTCACCGACAAGCTCGTGCCGTTCATGGCCGTCTTCTACGTCGTGGCGTGCCTGATCGTGCTGCTCGGCAACGCCGGCGCCATCCCCGAGGCCATGCGGCTGATCTTCACCGGCGCCTTCTCCCCGGAGGGCATCACCGGTGGCGTCATCGGCGTCCTCATCACCGGCATCCAGCGCGCCGCGTTCTCCAACGAGGCGGGCCTGGGGTCGGCGGCGATCGCGCACTCCGCCGTCCAGACCAACCGCCCGGTCACCGAGGGCTACGTGGCGCTGCTCGAGCCGTTCATCGACACGGTCGTCATCTGCACCATGACGGCGCTCACGATCGTCGTCACCGGCGCCTACACCAGCGGCGGCACGGAGGGCGTCCAGCTGACGTCCGACGCCTTCGAGACGGTCCTGCCGTGGTTCCCCAACGTGCTCGCCGTGGCCGTGGTGCTGTTCGCCTTCTCGACGCAGCTGGCCTGGAGCTACTACGGCGCCAAGGCGACGGCCTACCTCACCAACGAGAGCCGCGTCGCGGACGTCGTCTACAAGTCGGTCTTCCTGGCCTTCGTCGTCATCGGCGCCGCCTCCTCGCTCGACGTCATCATCGGCTTCTCCGACGCGATGATCTTCGCGATGTCGATCCCCAACCTCATCGGCGTCTACCTGCTCATCGGCGTCGTCAAGCGCGAGCTCACCGAGTACGAGGCCGACCTGCGCAGCGGCGTCGTCAGCAAGGTGAACGCCTAGCCGGTCCGTCGACCGGCGCCGGCTTCCCGGGCGTCGTCCACAACGCCGGAGTGGCAGCTCCGGACTGTCGGGGGGCGGTCCTACGGTCTGGGCATGCGCCTGCTCCACACCTCCGACTGGCACCTCGGCCGCTCCCTGCACCGCTGCGACCTGCGCGACGCGCAGGCAGCGCACCTCGACCACCTGGTCGAGGTCGTCCGCTCCGAGCGGGTCGACGCGGTCCTCGTCGCCGGTGACGTCTTCGACCGTGCGGTGCCGCCGGTCGACGCGGTGGCGCTCTACGACGAGGTGCTGGTCCGGCTCCGCGAGGTCGGCGCGCACGTCGTCGTCACGAGCGGCAACCACGACTCGGCGTCCCGCTTGGGGGTCGGCGCACGGCTGTTCGACGCCTCCGGCGTCCACGTCCGCACTCGGCCGCAGGACTGCGGGCGCCCCGTCCTGCTGTCCGACCAGCACGGTGACGTCGCCGTCTACGGACTGCCCTACCTCGAGCCCGATGCCGTGCGCACCCTGCTCCCGGCCGATCCCGGGGGCGCGGCCGAGGTCCCGAGGGGGCACGCCGGCGTCCTCGGCCGGGCGATGGCCTGCGTGCGCGCCGACCTCTCACGCCGGTCCGCGCGCTCGGTCGTGCTCGCGCACGCCTGGGTCACGGGAGGCGCCGTGAGCGAGAGCGAGCGCGACATCCGCGTCGGCGGGGTCGGCGACGTGAGCGCCGCGCTGTTCGACGGCATCGACTACACCGCGCTCGGCCACCTGCACGGCGCGCAGGAGCTGCGACCCGGGCTGCGCTACAGCGGCTCGCCCCTCGCCTTCTCCTTCTCCGAGGCCGCGCACGTCAAGGGCTCGTGGCTCGTCGAGCTGGACCGTCGCGGGCTGGCCCGGGTCGAGCGGGTGCCTGCGCCGGTGCCCCGTCGGCTGTCGAGCGTCGCCGGTGCGCTGCCCGACCTGCTCGCGGACCCCCGGCTGGCCGACCACGAGGGCGACTGGCTGTCGGTCGTGCTCACCGACCCTGTCCGGCCCGACGACCCGATGGCCCGGCTGCGCACGCGCTTCCCCCACGTGCTGGTCCTCGAGTGGCAGCCCGCGGACGCGGTCGCCGACGAGCGCTCGTACGGCGCGCGCGTGGCCGGTCGCGACGACCTCGAGGTGGTCGCCGAGTTCGTGCGCCACGTCCGTTGCGGCGGCTCCACCTCGCAGGCGGGGGCGGCCGACGAGGGCGAGCGGGCCCTGCTGCGGCAGGCGCTCGAGGCCGGTCGCCTCTCGGCGGCGTCCGCATGAGACCCCACCGCCTCCGGTTGCAGGCCTTCGGGCCGTTCCCGGGCGAGGTCGAGGTCGACCTCGACGCCCTGGCCGCCAACGGGCTGTTCCTGCTGCACGGCGAGACCGGGTCGGGCAAGACCACGCTGCTCGACGGCATCGGCTTCGCGCTGTACGGCCGGGTGCCCGGCGCGCGCGGCAAGACCGGGCGACTGCGCTCGGACCACGCTGACCCGGCGGTCCGCACCGAGGTCGAGCTGGAGGTCACCCTCGGCGGCCGGCGCTGGCGCATCACCCGCAGCCCGGCCCAGGAGCGACCCAAGGCCCGGGGCACCGGCACGACGACGGAGCAGGCCCGGATCCACCTCCAGGAGCTGCGCGACGGCGCCTGGACCTCGGTGTCGACGCGCATCGACGAGGCGGCCGCGGAGCTCGACCCGCTGCTGGGCATGAGCGCCGACCAGTTCTTCCAGGTCGTGCTGCTGCCGCAGGGCGAGTTCGCCCAGTTCCTGCGCGCCGACAGCGCTCGCCGCGGGGAGCTGCTGCAGCGGCTGTTCGCCACCGAGCGCTTCAAGGCCGTCGAGGAGTGGCTGGTCGCCCGTCGGACAAGCACCTCCGCGGCCGTGACGCAGGCGCGCCAGGAGCTCGCCGTCCTGACCGGGCGGCTGGCGCAGGTGGCGGAGGAGCCGGCGCCCGAGCAGCCTGCGCCGCAGTGGGGACCCGAACGGCTCGGCTCGGCGCGCACGGCGCTGGCTGACGCGCGGGCGGCTCTGGTCCTCGCCACCGAGGAGCGGGACGTGCTCCGGGCGCAGGCCGAGCAGGCCGCACGCGTGCACGCCCTCCAGGAGCGGCGCGCGGCCGCACTCGCCCGACGGGCTGGGGTGGATCGGGCCCGTCCGCTGCACGAGGCCCTCGAGGTCGAGCTCAAGGCGGCGGCTCGGGCTGCGGAGCTGGAGAGCGTCCTCGACGACGCGGCCCGCCGGGAGCAGGCTGCCGCCGGTGCTCGGGCCGCGGAGGCGACCGCCCGCGCGCTGCTGCTGCCGGTCGGGCTTCCCGCCCACGCGGAGCCGACGGCGTTGCGCGACGCTGCAGACGGCGCCCGGCGCCGCGGTGGCCTGCTCGACGGGCTGCGGGGCGTGGCCGACGCACTGCTCGAGGAGCGCCGTCAGCAGGCGGCGGCGACGTCCGAGGCGCAGCAGCAGCAGGCGTCCCTCGCGGTGCTGGACGCCCGTGTGGCGGCGCTCCCCGAGCGGCGGGCCGCCGCTGGTCGTGCGGTCGACGCCGCTCGCCGCGCCGTCGAGGCGCTGCCCGACACGGAGGCGCGCGCGGCGAGCCTGACCCGAGCCTGCGCAGAGGGGCGCGGGCTCCGCGACTCCCTCGCCCGCGCCGAGCGGCTGCGCGAGGAGCACGTCGTCGCACGTGAGGCGCTGGTGTCCCGCAGGGAGGAGGAGCAGGCGCTGCGGGAGGCCCGTCTGGTCTCGATGGTGGCTGAGCTCGCCGACCGGTTGGAGGACGGTGCGCCCTGCGAGGTGTGCGGGTCCACCACTCACCCCGACCCCTACCTCGGGGACGGGGACAGCGTGACGCGCGAGGACGAGGACCGCGCTCGCCGCGCCGCCGAGGCCGCCGCCCGCGAGGTGGCGGAGGTCGGGGCCCGGTCCGCTGCCGAGGCCGCCGTCATCGCGGGCCACCGCGAACGGCTCACCGCCACCGGGCACGACGGGCTCGACCTTGCGGCGCTGGTGGAGCAGGAGGCGGCTGTCCGGTCCGCCCTGAGCGCGGTGCGCACGGCAGCGGCTGGCTTGAGCGCTGCCACCTCGGCCCTGGACGCGGTCGAGCAGGAGGGCGCGCGGTGGACGGCCGAGCACGTGCGGCTCACGACGGCACGGGAGGCTGCCGAGCGTCGCGCGTCCGAGGCGGCTGCCCGGGCGGCGGCGGCTGCAGCCCGGCTGCGCACGGAGCTGGGAGGCGCTCCGGACCTGGACGCCGCGGTGGCGGCCGCCTCGGCCCGGGCCTCCGCCTGCGACGCGGTGCTGCAGGCCCTCGCAGAGGCCGAGCGGGCGTCGGCGGAGGCCGTACGCGCTGCTGCCACGGCGCTGCACGCTGCTGACGCGGCCGGCTTCGACGACGTGCGCTCCGCGCGAGCAGCGCTGCGCAGCGCCGCCTGGCGCAACCAGGCGCAGTCGCAGCTGCGGGCCGGCGACGACGAGCGCGCCGCCGTGGAGGCCGCCCTGGCCGACCCCGAGCTGCAGGACCTGCCCGTCGTGCCGGCCGACGTCGGCGCCGCGACGGACCGCCTGCGCCAGGCCGACCTGCGGGTGCGCGCGGTGGCAGGGGCGGAGGCCGCGGCTGGCGAGCGAGCGCGTCAGCTCGAGGAGCTGGTGCCGCGGCTGGTGCGGGCGCAGGCCGAGCTGGTGCCGGTCGAGCAGGCGGCGGCTCAGGTGCGGCGTCTGGCGGACCTCTGCTCGGGTGGGGGCGGCAACGCCCTCAGGATGACCCTCACGTCCTTCGTCCTCGCGGCCCGGCTGGAGGAGGTCGCCGCCGTCGCCAGCGCGCGGCTGCTGCGCATGACGCAGGGCCGCTACTCGCTCGTGCACACCGACGGCGCCGTCAAGGGCGGCGCCCGGTCCGGGCTGGGGCTGCTCGCCCGCGACGGCTGGACCGGCCAGGACCGCGACACGAGCACCCTGTCCGGTGGCGAGACTTTCCTGGCCTCCTTGGCCCTGGCGCTCGGCCTGGCCGACGTCGTGCAGGCGGAGGCAGGCGGCACGCGCATCGAGGCGCTGTTCGTCGACGAGGGCTTCGGCACTCTCGACGAGGACACCCTCGACGAGGCGATGGACGTGCTGGACGGGCTGCGCGAGGGCGGCCGCGTCGTGGGGCTGGTCAGCCATGTGGCCGAGCTGCGGGCCCGGATCCCGGCGCAGGTGCACGTCCGCAAGACCCGGCGGGGCAGCGACGTGGTGCTCACCGGCTGCTGACGCTCGCTGTCGCCGTGCGCCGATCGGGTTGCCCGGGGTGCCGACCCGGACGTGCGGAGCCTGCACGGGCCGGGTCGGGGCCCGCAGGAGCCGGGACGGTGGGGCCCGGACGTGCCGGAGCCCGGACCGCCTGCGGTCCGGGCTCCGTCGTGCAGGTCCGACTAGGAGGCGGGGAGCTCCTCGCGCAGCTCATCGGTCGACGGCACGTCGGTCCGCAGGTCGTCGATCTGGTTCTGGAGCCGGTCGAGCTGGCGGTCGTCGTTGACGAGCGCGGCGAGCCCGCCGATGACGGCGCCACCGAGCAGCAGACCGAGCACTGCGGTCACCAGGCCGCCGATCGCCACGCCCTTGCCGGTGACACCGACGCGCTTGGCCATCTTCAGGCCGACGACGCCCAGCACGATGCCGAGGATCCCGAACAGCACGGCCGCCGGGGAGAGGATGCCGGTGAGCGCGCAGAACAGCGCCGCCAGGCCGAAGACGAGGGCGAACACGGCGGCCGCGCTGGTCTTGGCGTGGCGCATCTCGCTGTGCTGCACGGACTCGACGCCGGACATGC
>CADCUB010000143.1 GCA_902805775.1 uncultured Frankineae bacterium
GGCCCGGCGCGATGCCCGCCAGGTCCGGACCGTCGGCGAGCGGGGTGCGCAGCACGGGCAGCAGCGCCTCGGACAGCGCCGCGGGGTCGACGGCCGCCAGCCGCGCACCGACCGCCTCCCGGCAGCGCAGCAGCAGCTCGGCGGCCAGGTCCGGGGCGGACGTGTCGACGACCTCGAGCACCTCGTGCACCAGCGTGCCGAAGGCCGCGCCGCCCGGCAGCGCGTTCATCGTCGACGGCGGCCCGCCGACCGCGAGCCCGCCGACCGCGAGCCCGCCGACCTCGAGCCCGCCGACCGGGGTGACCGGCGGCTCGGCCGGTTCGTCGACCCGCTCCGGGTCCTCCGGCTCGGACCCGCCGACCAGCGCAGGGGTGTGCGCGCCGTGCGCCGAGGCGGTGAGCGCGGAGTACGAGGTCCGCCGCCAGGCGGTGTCCAGGCGGCGGACGAAGCGGGCCGCGGCCAGCGGGCCCGCGCCGGCGTCGGGCTGCTCCCAGCTGCGCTGCTCGACCTGCTCGACGGCCTCCACCGCGATCTCGTCGGGCCAGCCCCACGCGCGGATGCGGGCGAGGGCGGCGGCGTCCTCCGGCACCTTCGCCCGGGGCGCGGGCTCGGCGACGCCCTGCTCGCGCCCCATCAGCAGGCGCTGCAGCGGGGACGCGCTCGCGCCGGACGACGGCGCCCACCAGGCGACGACCTGGCACTGCGCCCGGGTGACCGCGACGTACAGCAGGCGCAGCTCCTCGGCGTCGTCCTCGTCCTCCGCCCGCTTCTTGCGCGCCTCCCACCCCGGCCCGCCCTTGCCACCGACGTCGAGGACGCGCCGGCGGTCCTCGTCGTGCAGGCGCAGCGTCGCGGGTGCGGAGAAGGTCGTGCTGTCCCAGCCGAAGGGCAGGTGGACGATCGGGAACTCCAGCCCCTTGCTGGCGTGCACGGTGACGATCTGGACCGCCGCCGCGTCGGTCTCCAGCCGCCGGCTGCGCTCGGCGGCGCTGCCGCTGTCGGGGTCCTCGACCCGCTCGGCCAGCCAGGTGACCAGCGCGCTGAGCCCCAGCGAGTGCTCAGCGGCGGTGCGGTCGAGCACCTGGGCGAGGTGGCGCAGGTCGGTGAGCCGGCGCTCGCCCTGCTCGACGGCGAGCAGCCGCGCCTCCAGCCGCGTCCGCCCCGACAGGTGCTCGAACGCCGCGGCCAGACCTGCCTCCTCCAGCCGCCGCGCCGCCTCCCGCAGCAGCCCGCCGACCTCGTCGAGCACGTCCTCGGGCGCGGCGACCAGGTCGGCGGCGGTCCGGCCGATGAGCGGGGTCAGCGCCGCGAGGCGCACCCGGCCCGCTCGTGAGGGCTGCTCGACGGCCTGCAGCAGCCACAGCCAGTCGCGTGCGCTGGGTGTCGCGAACACGCTGGCGCCGCTCGCCATCACGCACGGCACGCCGGACCGCTCGAGCGCGGCCTGGACGAGCGTGGCCTGGGCGTGCTTGCGGACCAGGACGGCGATGTCACCGGGGCGCACGGGCCGGGGGGTGTCGACACGCAGGACGGCGCGGCTGTCGAGCAGCCGCACGATGTCGGCGGCGACGTCTGCGGCGACGCGCTCGCGCAGGGCGCCGACGGCAGGGAAGCCTTGGCGACCGAGCGGTCCGGCGCCGGCGCGCCCGAGCACCCGCACCCGCAGCGGCGCCCCGGCGTCGAGCCTCGAGGTCTCGTGCGACGCCGTCACCGGGAGCACGCGGATGGAGGGATGGCCGAGCGCCGCCCCGCCGTAGAGGTGGTGCAGCGCGCGCAGAAGACCCGCGTCGGTGCGCCGGTTGGTGCCGAGTGCCTGCTGGGCGTCGGCCTCCTGGACCGCCTCGAGGTAGCTGTTGACCTCGGCCCCGCGGAAGGCGTAGATCGCCTGCTTCGGGTCGCCGATGAGCACCAGGGTCGTGCGACCGGCGAAGGCCCGGCGCAGGACCTCCCACTGGACCGGGTCGGTGTCCTGGAACTCGTCGACGAGCACGACGGTGTACTGCGCCTGCAGCCGGGCGCAGGCGCGCGGCCCGCGCTCCGGGTCGCGCAGGACGGCGCACAGCAGGCCCAGCAGGTCGTCGTAGTCGCGGACGCCGGCCAGCCGCTTGCGGCGCTCGAGCTCGGCACGGGCAGCGCCGGCCAGCCCCACCCGCTGACCGGCGGGCGACGCAGGGTCGGCCCCGGCGGGCTCCAGCCGCGCCTGCGGATCGCCGACGGCTGCGCGTGCCACCTCCCGCGCCTGCGCGAGCGTGAGCTCGGGCGCGTCGGCGCCCGCCGCGGCGAACTTGCGGAGGTACAGGTCGTCGACGACCTCCCGCAGCAGGTCGTCGACCGACTCGACGAGCGTCACCTCCGGCTCGTGGTCGCCCGCCATGCCGAGCCCGTCCAGGACCGAGGAGCAGAAGCTGTGCGTCGTCACGATCGTCGCCCGGTCGAAGTCGGACAGCGCCCGGACCAGCCGACGTCGCCTCGCGGCCAGCTCGTCGTCGGGTGCTGCGCGCAGGTGCTCGACGAGCCCGTCCTCGCCCGGCGGTCCGGACAGGCCGCGCAGCGTCGTCGACAGCCGCTCGCGGACCCGCTCGCGCAGCTCCTGGGTCGCGGCCCGGCTGAACGTCGCGAGCATCATCTGCGACAGCTCGGCGCGGCCCTCGGCGACGTAGCGGGTGGCGAGGGCCGCGATCGTCCACGTCTTGCCCGTGCCGGCGCTGGCCTCGAGCACCGTCGTGCCGGTCGGCAGCGGGCCGCAGGGGTCGAACTCGCGCACCCTCACGGCGCACCGACCGACTCGCAGGCCAGCAGCGGTGTCCACAGCCGACGGGCGAGCACGCCGAACCGCGTCGGCTCAGGGCCGTCCCCCGGCGCGGCGGTGAGAAGAGCGAAGGACGGCGAGGGTCCGTGGACGTACGACACGTGGCGGTCCTGAGCGTCGCCGAAGGTCGAGCTCCACTCCTTGTCGGCGGCGGCGAGCGCCTCCTCGACGCTGCCGCCCTGCGCACGCCGCGCGGCGTACTCGGCGGAGGCTCCGGTCACCAGCGGCAGCGGCTCGCACATGCCCGCGTCGTAGAGCTCGACCAGGTCGCGCAGCACCTCGAGCGCGTCGTCGGGGGCGGTGAGCACCGACTGCCACACGGGCCGCCGGAACGGACCGCGTCCGACGGTGACCGCCCGGACCGGTCCGGGGGCCGAGCCGCTCGCGGCCAGGGCGAGCAGGCGCCCCCAGGCGGCCAGCCGGTGCCGAGGGGCGAGCCGGGAGTACGAGCCGGCGACGACCGCCCAGGCCGGCCCGTCCGGCGACGGGTGCACGTGCGGGACGGTGCCGCTCAGGCGGCGACCGCCGGGCAGGTCGACCACGACGTCGACGGTGCGGGGCACACCGACCCGCACCTGCCCGACAGCGGCGGCGAGCGGCTCGACCGCGCCCTCGAGGGAGTGCAGGAGCCGTACGCCGAGCGGGCCGGGCGGCAGCGTCCCCCGGCGCCACTCGGCCTGCCGGAACGCCGCCGGGTCGACCCCGGCCAGCCGGGAGGCGAGCATCCGCTCGCCGACGTCCCACTCCCCGAGCTTGTCGAGCTCGGCGGCGAGCGCGTCGGCCACGGCCTCCTCGCGGTCGGGCACGCTCACGCCGAGGCGGTCGCGCAGGAAGGCCCGGGCCGGGGAGGTCAGGAACGCCACCAGGTCGGACAGGTCGACGTCGCCGCCGCGCGCCGGCAGGGGCGCGGTCAGCAGCGCCGGCGGAGCCGTCCGGGCACCGGCCGCGGCGCGGGCGCCGGCCAGGGCACCGGTGTCGTGGCTGAAGGGGGCGTCGGCCGCGAAGTCGCGTGCGTCGAAGGGCTGCAGCGGCTGGCGGTGGAGGACGCCCGTGAGCTCGTCGTCGCCGACCGTGGCGCGCAGGACGTCGAGCAGCTCGCCCAGGGGCACCGACGGCGGCCGCTCCGCCCCGGTGACGGGGTCGGCCCCCGTGTGCAGGAGCAGCAGGTGGTCGCCGGCGGACATCACCGCGTCGAGCAGCAGCTGGCGGTCCTCGCTGCGGACGTCGCGCTCGCCCAGGCACGGGTCGCGCTGCAGCACGTCGTCACCGTCGACCGTCCCGCTGCGCGGGAAGACGCCGTCGTCGAGCCCCAGCAGCGCGACGACGCGGTGCGGCACGGAGCGCATCGGGACCATCGTGCAGACCGTCAGCTCGCCGGTGCGGAAGTTGGCCCTCGTGGGCCGGCCCGCGAGCCGGCCGCGGAGCAGGACGCGGACGTCGGCCAGCCGCAGGCCCGCGTCTGCGCCGTGCTCGGCGGCCTCGCTCAGCGACCGGCGCGCCTGGCCGACCTGCCACGCGTCGTCGTCGGACACGTCGGTCAGCAGGTCGAGCGCGGAGACGAGGGCGTCGACCCAGGCACGCAGCGGCTGCACGCCCCGCAGCCGGTCGAGGACCTCGCCGAGCCGCGACAGGAGCTCGGCGAGCCGGCCGGCGAGGTCGATGTCGCTGCTGTCGACGTCGTCGAGCGGCAGGGCGAGGTCGAGCCAGTCGAGCTCGCTCTCGTCGGCGGCGACGCCGAGCAGGACGCGGTCGAGCCCGGTGCTCCACGTGTTGTGCGGGACGGCCTGCAGGGAGAACCGCTCCCGCTGCCCGCGGCCCAGTCCCCAGCGCACCCCGGCCCGCGCAGCCCAGTCGTGCAGGCGCTCGAGGTCGTCGTCGCGCAGCCGGAAGGCGCGGCGGACCGGCTCGGCGGCCGCGAGGTCGAGCACCTGGCTGGCCGTGACGCGCCCGTCGGCGAGCTCGAGCAGGGTGGCCAGGACGGCGAGCAGCGGGTTGGTCTGCCGCAGCGAGCGGTCGGCCAGCCGCACCCGCAGGCGGTGCCCGGGGTGCTCGCCGTCGGGCTGGCCGAAGGCCGCCCGCACCAGCGGCGCGTAGGACTCGACGTCGGGACACATCACCAGGACGTCACGCGGCTCGAGCGTCGGGTCCTCGGTGAACAGGTGGAGCAGCGCCTCGCGCAGCACCTCGACCTGGCGCGGCGGGCCGTGGCACGAGTGCACCTGCACGGTGCCGTCCGCACCGGCCGCCTCCGTCGGGGGGACGTCGTCGCGCAGGGCGTCCTGCAGCGCCCGCAGCAGGGTGACGGCCTCGGCGGGCGGCGCCTGCAGGTGCTGGTCGGAGTCGGGCGTCAGCAGCTGCTGCAGCTCGCGGGTGTCGCGGGCCAGGCTGGCCAGCAGCGGGTGCCGGACCGCCAGCGCGGACCGGTCGTCGCGGCGGCGGTGCGCTCGCGGCTGGTCGCGCAGCGCCTGCCACATGGCCGGGCTCGGGTGCGGCAGCCACAGGTGGACCTCGCGGGAGGCCGCGAGCGCCTGCAGGACGGCGCGCTGGTCGGTGGTCGTGCGGGTCGCCCCGAACAGCGACAGCCGGACGGGCAGGTCGCTGACCCCGGGCTCGTCGCGCAGCCGCTCGCACGTCGGCCCCAGGCGCTCGGCCGGGCTGGGGGCGCCGAGCCGGGTGCGCAGCCGGCGCCAGAGCTCGGCCTGCCAGCGCAGGTCGTCCTCCAGCGCCCGACGCGTGCCGCCGCTGCCCGTGCCGCCGCTGGCCGTGCCGTCGGTGTCGTCGCCCCGCGCCCAGTCGACGAGCATCGCCGGCCGCGACGCGGCGTAGGACCGGAACAGGTCGCGCAGGTGCTCGGCAGCGGCGTAGCGGCGGCCGAGACGGTGCACGGCTTCCGGCGCGCCGTGCCCGAGGTGGCCGGACAGGACCTGGCACCAGGGCTCCCCCGCGCACTCGTCGACCAGCGCCAGCAGCGCCCACAGCACCCGCTGCGGCGCCCACGGGTCGTCCTGCGCCGTCGTGCCGCTCGCGGCGGCGACGGCCTCGTCGACCAGCCGCGCCGGGCTCGGGAACGCGATCCCGGCCGCCACACCGTCCCCGGACGGCCCGGCGCCGAGGACGGTGGACAGGCGCTGGCTCAGCCACCGCTCCACGCCCTTCGCAGGTACGGCGACGACCTCGGGAGCGAACGGGTCGTCGAGCGGCGTCGCCAGGACCGCCGCGAGCGCGTCCGCCAGCGCGTCCGACCGCTCGGCGCGGTGCAGCCTCAGCACGGCGGCCTCGGCGAGGGGAGCTCCACCCGGCCTGTCTACCGCCCGGGTCCGACAGTCCGGAGCCTGTCCCCAGACCGGGGGCGGGCGCGGACCGGGCGGCCGATGGCAGGGACACTCGACGCCGGGCACAGGAGTGGAGGACGGATGGGGTCCGAGGACGCGCAGGTGCTGTGGCGCCCGTCGCCGGAGCAGGTCGAGCGGTCGAGGCTGACCCGCTTCGCCGGGCAGGTCGCCGAGCGGTACGGCGTGCCGGTCGCGCACGACGAGGACGGCTACGAGCAGCTCCGCCGCTGGTCGGTCGAGCACCTCGAGGACTTCTGGGCGCTGGTGTGGGACTTCTTCGACGTGCAGGCCTCCCGGCCGCCCGACCAGGTGCTCACCACCCGGCAGATGCCCGGGGGCCGCTGGTTCCCCGGCGCCCGGCTCAACCTGGCCGAGAACGTCCTGCGGCGGCGGGGCGCCTCCCCCGCGCTGGTCGCCGCCGGCGAGGACGGCCCGCCGGTCGAGATGTCCTGGGACGAGCTGCGCGGTCAGGTCGGTGCACTGCAGGCGGCCCTGCGCGGACTCGGCGTCGGCGAGGGCGACCGCGTCGTGGGCTACCTGCCGAACGTCCCCGCGACCGTCGTGGCCTTCCTCGCCTGCGCCGGGCTCGGCGCGGTGTGGTCGGCGTGCGCCCCCGACATCGGCGCGTCCAGCGCGGTCGACCGCTTCGCCCAGCTCGAGCCGTCGGTCCTCGTCACCGTCGACGGCTACCGCTTCGGCGGCCGGGACCGCGACCGGCGGGACGCGGTCGCCGAGCTGCTCGACGGCCTGCCCACCGTCACGGGCGTGGTGGCGGTGCCTCAGCTCGGTCACGTCGTCGAGCGCCCGGGCCTGGCCGTCGTCCGCTGGGACGACGCGGTCGCAGACCCCCGCGAGCCGGAGTTCGTGCAGGTCGAGGCCGAGCACCCGCTGTGGGTCGTCTACTCGTCCGGGACGACCGGGCTGCCCAAGGGGCTCGTCCACAGCCACGCCGGCGCGCTGGTCATGGGCCTGGTGCAGCTGGGGCTGCAGTACGACGTCGACGAGTCCGACCGCTTCTTCTGGTACACCACGCCCAGCTGGATCATGTGGAACATCGCCGTCTCGGCGCTGTCGGTCGGCGCGACGGCGGTGCTGTACGACGGCAGTCCGCTGTGGCCGTCCCCCGACCGCTTGTGGCAGCTCGCGCAGGACGCCGGGATCACCCGGCTGGGCACGAGCCCCGGCTACCTCCTGGCGTGCGAGAAGGCGGGGCTGCAGCCCGGACGCTCGTACGACCTGTCGGCGCTGCGCGCGGTCGGCTCGACCGGCTCGCCGCTGCCGGCGTCGTCGTTCCGCTGGGTCTACGAGCAGGTGCGCCCCGACCTCGCCCTGCACGTCATCAGCGGCGGCACCGACTTCGCCGCGGCGCTGCTGCTCGACGCGCCGTGGCTGCCGGTCACGGCCGGGGAGATGTCGTGCCGCGGCCTGGGGCTCGACGTCGAGTCCTGGGACGAGCAGGGTCGTCCGCTGCGCGACGAGGTCGGCGAGCTCGTCGTCCGCTCACCGATGCCGTCCATGCCGGTCCGGATCTGGGGCGACGAGTCGGGCAGCCGGCTGCACGACGCCTACTTCGACGTCTACCCCGGGGTCTGGCGGCACGGTGACTGGGTGACCGTCACCTCCCGCGGAACGGCCGTCGTGCACGGCCGCTCCGACTCGACGCTCAACCGGCACGGCGTGCGCATGGGCAGTGCCGACATCTACTCCGCCGTCGAGGCGATGCCCGAGGTGGTCGAGGCGCTCGTGCTCGGCGTCGAGCAGCCCGACGGGGGCTACTGGCTGCCGCTGTTCGTGCGCCTCGAGCAGGGCGTCGAGCTCGACGAGGCGCTCGTCGACCGGATCCGGGCGCGGGTGCGCGAGCACGCCTCGCCGCGGCACGTGCCCGACGAGGTGGTGGCGGTCCCCGCGGTCCCGCACACGACCACCGGCAAGAAGCTCGAGGTGCCGCTCAAGCGCATCGCGCAGGGCGTGCCGCTGGACAGGGCGCTCAACCTCGGCTCCACCGACGACCCGCAGGCGGTCCACTGGTTCGTCGACCACCTGCGCGCACGGGCCCGGACCGGTGCACGATGACCGGCAAGCAGCAGCGCAGGCTCGGCAGCCTGGCGGTCTCCGCCCTCGGACTGGGCTGCATGGGCATGAGCGCGTTCTCCGGGCAGGGCGACGACGCGGAGTTCCTGGCGACCATCGGCCTCGCCCTCGACCGCGGCTGCACGTTCCTCGACACCGCTGCACCAGCGTGACGACGTCGCTCCGATCCCGGGGACCAAGCAGCGCAGCTGCCTGGAGGAGAACCTCGACGCGCTCGAGGTCTCCCTCAGCTCCGACGACCTGGGCCGCCTCGACGAGCTGGCACCTGTCGGCGCGGGAGCCGGGGACCGCTGCCCCGGCATGAGCAGCGTCGACCGCTGAGCCCTGTCGGGCCCTCAGTCCAGGGCGGCCAGCCGCCGCTCGACCGCCGACAGCACGGTCTTGCGGGCCTTGCCGTGCTCCTGCTCGGCGGTGCGCGCCTTCTCCAGCGCCGACCGGGTGGTCATCGCCCGCACGCGCTTGCCGGCCTCGGCCGCCGTCAGCGTCAGCAGCTCGGCTGCCGCACGCGCCTCCCGGGCGGCGGAGGTGTTGTCCACCACCTGCTCGTCGGCGGCGCGCTTGCGCGTGTCGGTCGCCCGGCGCTCCGCCGGCGTCAGCAGCTGCCAGGCGACGTCGGGCAGGTAGCGCGCGGTGCCGTCCTGTCCCCGCGCGTCGGTGTCGCCCGAGGCGGTGTGCCAGTCCTGCTCGCCCCACTGCCGCAGGTGCTCCTGCGAGGCGGTGCGGTGCCCCTCGTCGACGTAGCCTCCGCCGGCCTTCTCGTACTCGCGCACGAGCAGCTGCGACTTGCGGGCCGACCACTGGCCGGGCCTGCCGCCCCGGTCGCCGGCCTTGATCTGCTCCTTGAGCCGCTCACGCAGCTCGGGCTCGGTGTAGGTCTGCGGGTCGTCGGCCATGCCGGAGCAGTACCCGCTGTCGTGCCGGACGGTCAGCGGGGTAGGGCCGGGGCCACGTCCGACGAAGGAGAAGCCCGTGAACGTCCCCGACCTGACCCTGAACAGCGGCACCACGATCCCGCAGCTCGGCTTCGGCGTCTACCAGATCGAGCCGGAGGACACCGTCGAGGCGGTGAGCAGGGCGCTGGAGATCGGCTACCGCCACATCGACACCGCGCAGATGTACCAGAACGAGGCGGAGGTCGGCGAGGCCGTGCAGGCGTTCGGCCGCGAGCAGGTCTTCGTCACCAGCAAGCTCAACAACGGGTTCCACCGGCCGGACGACGCCCGCCGGGCGTTCGACGAGACGCTGAGCAAGCTGCGGACCGACGCCGTCGACCTGTTCCTCATCCACTGGCCGCTGCCGACCCTGTACGACGGGGACTTCGTCTCGACCTGGCAGACCCTCGTCGAGTTCTTCCGCGACGGCCGGGCCAAGGCGATCGGCGTCTCCAACTTCCAGGTGCCGCACCTCGAGCGGCTCGCCGCCGAGACCGACGTCGTGCCGGCGGTGAACCAGATCGAGGTGCACCCGTACGTCGGAAACGACGAGGTGCGCTCCTACGGGCAGGCGCACGGCATCCTCACCGAGGCGTGGTCGCCGATCGCCCAGGGCCAGGTGCTGGACGACCCGGCGGTCGTCGAGATCGCCTCGGCGGTCGGGCGCACCCCCGCGCAGGCGGTCCTGCGCTGGCACGTCCAGCGCGGGGACATCGTCTTCCCGAAGTCGACGACGCCGTCCCGCATGCAGGAGAACTTCGAGATCTTCGACTTCTCCCTCGACGACGCCCAGATGACGGCGCTGACCGCCCTGGACCGCGGCGAGCAGGGTCGCACCGGCCCGAACCCGGACACGTTCGACTACGTGCCGGACTAGCCGCGCGTCCGGGTGTGCGCCGGCGGCTGCGCAGCCGCTCAGCCGCCGGCCATGGCCCCGACCACCAGCAGCGGCTCCTGGCCGCGCAGGACGGGCTCGGGCAGCGGGTCGTCGGGCGAGTCGTGCGAGAGGTCCTCGCGGCAGGCGAACACGCGCACGAACGCCCGGCGCCGCCCGGTGACCGGGTCGCGGATCGTGCCCCGCAGCGCCGGGTAGCGCGCCTCGAGGGCGTCGACGACCTCGCGCTGCGTCGAGCCGGTCACGACGACCTCTCCGCCGACCTGCGCGAGGGCGCGCAGGTGGTAGGGCAGCACGACCCGGGTCGCAGGCCGGGCGCCCGGCGCCGGCGGGACGTGCGGGGCGGTCGACGGCGTCATGCCAGCGTCTGCACCTCCACCGACAGCACGGCCGGCAGGTCGCGCACGACCGCCGCCCAGCTGTCGCCTCCGTCGGGCGAGCAGTAGACCTGCCCGCCCGTGGTCCCGACGTAGACCCCGCAGTCGTCGAGCCGGTCGACCGCCATCGCGTCGCGCAGCACGTTGACGTAGCAGTGCTCCTGCGGCAGCCCTCGGGTCAGCGGCTCCCACTCCCCTCCGCCCGTGCGGCTGCGGTAGACCCGCAGCCGGCCGTCGGGCGGCACGTGGACCGAGTCGGACGTGATCGGCACGACGTAGACCGTGTCCGGCTCGTGGGCGTGCACGTCGATCGGGAAGCCGAAGTCGGTCGGCAGGTCGCCGCTGACCTCGTGCCACGAGCCACCGGCGTCGTCGCTGCGCATGACGTCCCAGTGCTTCTGCATGAACAGCGTGTCCGGCCTCGACGGGTGCATCGCGAGGTTGTGGACGCAGTGCCCGACCTCGGCGTCGGGGTCCGGGATCCCCTCGGACTGCAGGCCCTTGTTGATGGCCGCCCAGCTCGCGCCGCCGTCGTCGCTGCGGAAGGCGCCCGCCGCCGAGATGGCGGTGAAGATCCGCGACGCGTCGGTGGGGTGGAGCAGGATCGTGTGCAGGCACATCCCGCCGGCGCCGGGCTGCCAGTGCGGGCCCGAGCCGTGCGTGCGCAGGCCGGAGAGCTCCGTCCAGGACCCCCCGCCGTCGGTGGACCGGAACAGCGCCGCGTCCTCGACCCCGGCGTACACCGTGTCGGGGTCGGTGAGCGAGGGCTCGAGGTGCCACACGCGGGCGAACTCCCACGGGTGCGGCGTCCCGTCGTACCACTGGTGGGTGCCGGGGACGCCGTCGTAGGTGAAGTCGTTGCCGACCGGGGCCCAGGTGCGGCCGCCGTCGTCGGAGCGCTGCACCACCTGCCCGAACCAGCCACCGGACTGGCTCGCCCAGATGCGGTCGGGGTCGGCCGGTGAGCCCTTCAGGTGGTAGACCTCCCAGCCCGCGAAGAACGGCCCGGCGACCTGCCAGTCCCTGCGTCGCTCGTCGCTCGTGAGCACGAACGCCCCCTTGCGCGTCCCGACCAGCACCCGTACGCCTGCCATGGCGTCACCTCCTCGTCGGAACGTACGACCGCCCGGCCACGGAGAACTCATCGGTCTCCAGCGGACGCGCCGCTGACCGACGGTGACAGGCGCGGGGTAGCGTGCGGCAAGATCACGGGAGGCCGGATGGACGTGCTGGTGGGCCTCGACGCCGGGACCACGGCGACGAAGGCCGTGACCGCGGGAGCCGACGCCGTCGTCCGTGACGCCGTGAGCGTCGGCTACCCGCTGCTCGTCCCGGCACCGGGGTGGGCGGAGCTCGACGCCCGGCGGCTCATGCGCGCGGCGGTCGAGGCGCTGCGCGACGTCGTCCGCGCGGCGCAGGAGCGTGGCGACCGCGTCGTCGGGCTCAGCCTCAGCGCGGCGATGCACGGGCTCGTCCCGATGACCGAGGACGGCACGCCGCTCGGGCCGCTGGCGACGTGGGCCGACAGCCGCGCGGCCGCCCAGGCCGCCGCGCTGGTCGCCGACGGGCGGGCGACGGGGCTGCACGCCCGCACCGGCACGCCCGTGCACCCGATGTCACCGATGGTCAAGCTCGCCTGGTGGTCCGAGAACGACCCCGACCTCATGGCCTCGACGCCACGGTGGGGCGGCGTCAAGGAGCTGCTCGTCTCGGCGCTGTGCGGTCGCACCGACGTGGTCGACCTGTCGTGCGCGTCGGCCAGCGGCGGCTACGACATCGTCGGTCGCCGCTGGGACGACGAGGCGATGCAGGTCGCCGGCGTGCGAGCGGCTCAGTTGCCGGAGGTCGTGCCCACGACGCACGTGCTGCCCGGCCTGCGCTCCGACGTCGCCCGCGCCGCCGGACTGCCGCCCGACCTGCCCGTCGTCATCGGGGCCTCCGACGGCGTGCTGGCCAACCTCGGCGTCGGCGCCGTCCGGCCGAGCGTGGCCGCCGTGTCGCTCGGCACCAGCGGCGCCCTGCGCGTGGTCGTCCCCCGTCCCACCGTCGACCCGGCGGGGCGGCTGTTCTGCTACGCCCTGACCGACGACCACTGGGTCGTCGGCGGCGCGATCAACAACGGCGGCTCCGTCGTCCGCTGGTCCTCGCTGGCGCTCGCCGCACCCCCCGACGGGAGGGTTCCCGAGGGCGAGCAGGCCGACGAGCTCGACGCCCGGCTCCTGGCGGAGGCCGCGCACGTCCCCCCGGGCAGCGACGGGCTGCTGTGCCTGCCCTACCTGCTCGGCGAGCGCGCGCCGTGGTGGCGGGCCGGTATGCGGGGCGCGTTCCTCGGCCTGCGGCGCGAGCACCGGCGTCCCCACCTCGTCCGCGCCGCGGTGGAGGGCGTCTGCCAGCAGCTCGCGCTCGTCCGCGACGCCTTCTCCTCCCTCGAGCTGCCCGTCGACGAGGTGCGCGCCACGGGTGGCGCCGTCGCCTCGCCGCTGTGGATCAGCACCCTGGCGGCCACCCTCGACCTGCCCGTGCGGGTCGCCGACTCCCCCGAGGGCACCGGGCTGGGCGCCGTCCTGCTCGGGATGCACGCCCTCGGGCAGCTGCCCGACCTCGACAGGGCGACCGCCCTCGTCGCGGTGCACGACCCCGTCGAGCCGGACCCGGAGGACGCCGCGCTCTACCGGCGCCTGCGCCCGCTCGTCGAGCAGTCGACCCTTGCCCTGGCCGACGTCTTCGCCGCACTGGACGCACACGCACCGGCGCTGGCCGGTGCCGGCCCGGACGCCTGACCGGAGGTCGACATGAACGACGTGGTGGAACCCGCCTGGTCCGCAGGGGTGCTCCTGCTGATCGCCGCCCTCGGCGTGCTGGCGCTGCTCTTCCTGATCATGAAGGTCAAGATGCACGCCTTCCTGGCGCTGGTGCTGGTCAGCCTGGGTGTCGCCCTGGCCGCCCGCATACCGGTCGAGGAGGTCGTCACCGTCCTCACCACCGGCTTCGGGACCACGCTGGCCAGCGTCGCGCTGCTCGTCGGGCTCGGCGCGATGCTCGGCCGGCTGCTCGACTTCAGCGGCGGCGCGCAGGTGCTCGCCGACAGCCTGATCCGCCGGTTCGGCGAGCAGCGGGCCCCGTTCGCGCTCGGCATCGCCGCGCTGCTGTTCGGCTTCCCGATCTTCTTCGACGCGGGGCTGGTCGTCTTCCTGCCGATCGTCTTCACCGTCGCCCGGCGGCTCGGCGGGTCGCTGCTGACCTACGGCCTGCCGGTGGCCGGAGCCTTCGCCGTCATGCACGCGTTCGTCCCGCCGCACCCCGGTCCCGTCGCGGCAGCCGAGCTCGTCGGCGCCGACATCGGGCTGGTGCTCGTCTTCGGGCTGCTCATCGGACTGCCCACGTGGTACCTCGGCGGCTACCTGTTCGGCACGTGGGCCGGCCGCAGGTACGACGTCGCCGTGCCCGACCTCCTGTCGGCGGACGGGACGGGCGGCGGCACCCCCGCACCGGTGCCGGCGGGCGGCACCGCCCGCGGGACGTCCCGCCGCGTGGACGGCGACGAGGAGCGACCCGGCGCGGCCATCGCCGGCACCTCGCCCGCCGTCGCCGGCACCTCGCCCGCCATCGCCGAGCCGACCGCCGACGAGCGGCCGGTGCACGCGAACGCCGGCGCCCCGTCGTTCGGCACCGTGGTGGGGATCCTGCTGCTGCCGCTGGTGCTCATCTTCCTCAACACCGGCATGAGCACCCTCGTGACCGCCGGCACCGTCGACGAGGGCTCCTGGCTGGCTCGCGTCCCTCTGCTCGTCGGTGCCACGCCCGTCGCGCTGCTCATCACCGTGCTGGTCGCCTCGTACGTCCTCGGGACGCGCCGCGGCACCGACGCGCCGCAGGTCGAGTCGATCGTCAACAGCGCCCTCGGACCGGTCTGCGCGATCATCCTCATCACCGGTGCGGGCGGCATGTTCGGCGGCGTCCTGCGCGCGAGCGGCATCGGGCAGGCGCTCGCCGACGTGCTCGAGGACCTCGGCCTGCCGGTCATCGTCGCGGCCTTCGTCATCTCGGTGCTGCTGCGGATCGCGCAGGGATCGGCGACGGTCGCGCTGACCACCGCCGCCGGCCTGATCGCCCCGGTCGTCGAGGCCACCGACGGCCTGTCGCGACCGGACCTCGCTCTGATCGTCATCGCGATCGCCGGCGGCGCCACCGTGCTGTCGCACGTCAACGACTCCGGGTTCTGGCTGGTCAGCCGCTTCTTCCAGATGGACGAGGCGACGACGCTCAAGACCTGGACGGTCATGGAGACCCTGCTCGGGACGATCGGCTTCGTGCTCGCCCTGCTGCTCAGCCTCGTGCTGTGAGGCTCCCGCGCTAGTCGTGCGCCTCCCGGTGCGTGCCAGGGACGCGCCGGACCGATCCCCAGCCTCGGCGCGTCCACAGCACGAGCAGCCCGGCCGCGGCCGCGGCGCCCAGGCAGTCCATGGCCAGGTCGCCGACGGTGTCGTCGTTGCTCTCCTGCAGGGCAGAGCCGAAGACGCCGTCGGAGAACCACTCGTACAGCTCCCACACGGCGCCGAAGGCCGCCCCCAGGGAGAAGGTGACCAGGGCGATGCCGATCAGGTGGCGCACTCCGGTGTCGTCACGCGGGTCGGGCAGCACGTCGAGCCGGGCGAGCGCGACGTACAGCACGCCGCTCGCGAGCATCGGCACGACCAGGTGCACGACGCGGTCGAACCAGACGAGCTCGTCGTACGCCCCGCTCGCCTCACCGACGCCCTGCAGCGTGAGCGCGACGAGCAGCGCCAGGTCGTACAGGCGAGGCAGGAGCAGCCAGCGCACGGCGACCGCGGCGGAGGCGGCCAGCGTCATCGTCAGGGTGCCGGCGTCGAGCCCGCGCCGCACGAGCAGCACCGCCGCCGCGACGACCAGGGCGATCCGGATCAGGTCCAGCGGGTCGCGCACCCCCCGGCTCCAGTCGCCGAGCAGCACGCGGGACGGGGTCCAGGCAGGGGAAGGCACGCTCGTGCCCTACCCCGCGGTCGCGGGCACGCGCAGGGCAGCCAGCGCGCAGGCCCCCACCACCGCGGCGCTCACGAGCAGCGCGAGCGAGAACGACCCCCGGTCGATGAGCAGACCTGCCGCGAGCGGCCCGACGACCGAGCCGAGGTCGCTGCTCATCTGCCACACCGCGACCGCCGTGCCGCCCCTGCCCTCCACGACGTCGCCGACCATGGCGGCCGGCGCGACGCCGAGCAGCGCCGCCCCTGCGGCGAAGAGGGCCGTCGCCAGCAGCAGGCCGACCGGGCCGGTGGCGAAGGCGAGCCCGACCAGGGAGGCGGCGGCGAGCAGGCCGCCCGTGAGCAGCGCCGGCCGGCGACCGATCTCGTCGACGGCGCGCCCGGCGGGCAGCAGCAGGACGCCCTGCACGACCGCCGACAGCGTGAACGCGGCGCCGATCCACCCCGGACCGAGCCCGAGGCCCTGCACGACGAGCAGCGGCACGACCGTGCTGCGCACCCCGAGCACGCTGAAGCCGACGGCGAAGTTGCCCGCCAGAGCCGCCCGGTACGTCGGGCTGGCCAGGGCCGTCCGCAGCGAGGTGCGCGGCGGTTCGGGCACGACCCCGCGGGGCAGGCCGTCGTCCTCACCCACCCCGGGCGCGACCTGCGTCGTCAGCTCCTCCTGCGGTGGGCGGGGCAGCAGGGTGGCCGCGGCCAGCGCAGCGAGCAGCAGCGTGCCGGCGTAGAGGAAGAACGGCGCCCGCAGCGAGACCCCCAGGACGGCCCCGCCGAAGGCCGGGCCGACGATGCCGCCGAGCAGGAAGCCGCCGCGGTAGACGCTCTGGGTGCGCCCGCGCTGCGCTGCCGCCGCGACGCGCAGCAGCAGGCTCGTCGAGGCGATGGTGAACACCGCCGAGCCGACGCCGCCGATCCCGCGCAGCACCAGCAGCTGCGGGAAGCTGGCCGCGAGGCCGGCGAGCACCGACGACACGGCCACGACGAGCAGTCCGGCGAGCAGCGCGGACCGCTCCCCCACCCGGTCGACGAGCCGGCCGGCGGCCAGGCCCGACAGCAGCCGCATGAGGGCGAACGCCGAGACGACGGCTCCCGCCGCCGTGGCACCCACCCCGAGCTCGGCGGCGAACAGGGGCACTGCCGGCACGACGATGCCGAAGCCCAGCGCGACGCAGAACGCGACCAGCGCCAGCACGAACGTCTCGCGCGGCAGGCCGCGCAGGCTGGGCGGCAGTCGCACGGGCCGCATGCTAGGCACGGGCCACGACAGGAGGGGCCGGCCGAGCGCGTGGGCCGCCGTGACCGGGCGGTGGGCGCTGTCGACGGCGTCGGCGCGGGAACGTCCGGCGCGCGCGACACCTTGGGCAGGACGTGGCCGCCGAGGACGAGCGCGTGCGGGAGCGCTCGGCCCTGCGCATGCTGCAGGGCTGCTCGTTCACCAGCTCGTTCGACCGCTTCGTCGTGGGACCGCTGCTGCTCACCGTCGCCGCCGAGCTCGACGTGGCGCTCCGCGAGGCCGCCGCGGCCGCCAGCGGGTACTTCCTGCTCTACGGCCTGAGCCAGCCGCTGTGGGGACTGCTGAGCGACCGGCTGGGGCGCGTGCGCCTGCTGCGTCTCACGCTCGGCCTCGCCGCGGTCGGCGGCGTGCTGTCCGCCGCCGCGCCGTCACTGACCCTGCTGGTCGTCGCGCGGGCCCTGACCGGCGCCTGCATGGGAGCGGTCGTCCCGTCCGGACTGGTCTACGTCGGCGACGCGGTGCCGTACTCCCGACGACAGCGCACGCTCACCGACCTCAACGCGGCCACCGCGCTCGGCATCACCTCGGCGACCGCGCTCGGCGGCGTGCTGGCCGCGGCGCTGTCGTGGCGCGTCGGGTTCCTGCTCCCGGCGCTGAGTGCCGCCGCGCTCGTCGCCGTCCTGCGCCGCCTGCCCGAGCCGCCCCGCAGCGCCCTGCACCGCGGCGGTCTCGGCACGGTGCTGCGCCACCGCTGGGGCCTGACGGTGCTCGCGCTGGCGCTGGTGGAGGGAAGCGCGCTGCTCGGGCTGCTCGCCTACCTGTCGCCGGCGCTCGAGAGCACCGGCGCCACACCGACCGCCGCCGGGGCGGTGGTCGCCTTGTACGGCGTCGGGCTGCTGCTCGCTTCCCGCGTGGTCAAGCGCCGGGCCGGACGCACCCGCCCGGCCGTGTTCCTCGCCGTCGGCTCGCTGGGGCTGGTCGTCGCCTACACCGCCGTCGCCATCTCGCAGGAGCCCGCCGTGGTCGGTCCGGCGGCGCTGCTCGTCGGCGCCGCCTGGGCGGGCATGCACTCGACGATGCAGGCGTGGGCGACCGAGGTGGTGCCCGAGGCGCGCGCGGTGATGGTCTCCCTGTTCGCCGGGATGCTGTTCGTCGGCAGCGGCGTCGCCACCGCCGCCCTCGCCCCCTGGGCGGGCGACTTCCGCTGGGCACCGGTCTACGGGACGGGCGCGGGGCTGGCGCTCGCCTTCGGGATCGGCGCGGTGGTGGTCCGCTCGGCGTACGGCCGACCGACGCCGGTCAGCAGTCCCGTGCCCTGAGGCGGGTTGGGCCGGGGTCCGACCGGTGAGGCTCCCGTGGGACAGCGCCCACCTCGGGGAGGACCGCACGTGGAGCACACCAGGCTCGGCCGCACCGGTCTCGAGGTCTCGCGCATCTGCCTGGGCTGCATGAGCTTCGGCGTGCCGGAGCGCGGTGGTCACCCGTGGTCGCTCGACGAGTCGGCGAGCCGTCCCCTGCTCGCCCGCGCGCTCGAGCTCGGCATCACCTTCTGGGACACCGCCAACGTCTACTCCGACGGCACGAGCGAGGAGATCGTCGGACGCGCGATCAAGGACCTCGCCCGCCGCGAGGACATCGTGCTCGCGACCAAGGTGCACGGCCGCATGCGTCCGGGTCCGAACGGCGAGGGCCTGTCACGCCGGGCGATCATGCACGAGATCGACGCGAGCCTGCGCCGGCTCGGCACCGACTACGTCGACCTCTACCAGATCCACCGCTGGGACCCGCACACGCCGGTCGAGGAGACGCTCGAGGCGCTGCACGACGTGGTGAAGGCCGGCAAGGCGCGCTACATCGGCGCGTCGTCGATGTGGGCCTGGCAGTTCAGCAAGGCGCAGCACCTGGCCCGGGCGAACGGCTGGACGCCCTTCGTGTCGATGCAGGACCACTACAACCTGCTCAACCGCGAGGAGGAGCGGGAGATGCTGCCGCTGTGCGCCGACGAGGGCGTCGGCGTCATCCCGTGGAGCCCGCTGGCGCGCGGCCGGCTGGCCCGTCCGTGGGACGAGGCGACCGAGCGGTCGCAGAACGACCCGTTCGGCTCGTCGCTGTACGTCGCGTCCGACCGGACCACCGTCGAGCGGCTGGGCGAGGTCGCGGAGCAGGCGGGCGTGCCGCGGGCGCAGGTCGCGCTGGCCTGGCTGCTGACCAAGCCGGTCGTCACGGCGCCGATCATCGGCGCGACGAAGGTGTCGCACCTCGAGGACGCGGTCGCGGCCCTGTCCGTGCAGCTCGACGACGACGCCGTGGCCCGGCTCGAGGAGCCGTACACCCCGCACGAGGTCGCGGGCTTCGGCTAGCCCTGCTGACGCTCCCGGACGGCGCGGCTCCCCCGTCCCTGGCAGGCTGGCCGGCGTGCCGTCCCTGTCCCTGACCGGTCTGCCCGAGCTCGCCCGCGAGAGGTTCCGGGCGCGCGTCTCGGGTGACCCCACCGGCGCGCCCGACTGGGTCCGCGAGATCGCCGCAGTCGGCGACGGACCCGGCTGGTTCGAGCCCGACGGCGTCGTCTGGCGCGTCCACGGCGACCTGTCCACGCTGGTCGGCGGTGTCGGGGCCCTGCTCGGCCAGGCCGCCCACCCGCTCGCGCTGGTCGGGGTGCAGCGCCACAGCGACTACCTGAGCGACCCCTGGAAGCGGCTGGCCGGCACGGCGCGCTGGCTGGTCGTGACGACCTTCGGGTCGGCGGAGCTGGCCGAGCGCGAGTCGGCCCGCGTCCGCGGGCTGCACACCGTCGTGCAGGGCACCGACGGGCGTGGGCGGGCCTACGCCGCCTCGGACCCCGAGCTGCTGCGCTGGGTGCACCTCGCCTTCACCGACGCCTTCCTCGCCGCGCAGCTGGCGGTGGGCCGCGACCTGACCGGCCGGTTCGGCCGTCGCTGGCCGGACAGCTACGTCGGCCAGTGGAGCCGCAGCGCGCAGGCGCTCGGAGCGGCCGACCTGCCCTCCAACGAGGCCGAGCTGGCAGAGGCGATCGCCGCGTACGCCCCCGTGCTCGAGCCGGTGCCGGCGGAGCTGCGGGCCTTCCTGTCGGCGCCGCCGGGGCTGAGCCCGCCGGAGCGGGTCTTCTACGCCGGCCTGGCCGCTGCCGCGGAGCTGCTGGTCTCGCCGACCCTCGCGCCGCTGGCTGCCGTGCCGGGCCGCCGGCGTCGCGGCGCACGGGAGCGGGCGCAGCTCGCGCTCACGACGGCGCAGCTGCGCGGGCTGCAGCTGGCGCTGGGGCCGTACAGCCCGTCCGAGCAGGCGGCGCGGTTCCGCCTGGGCACCGGGGCAGCGCCGGCCTGGGTGGCCTGACCGCGCTCACGGCTGCGGCGGGAACTCCTGCTTGCGGAACAGCGGCGGCAGGTAGCGCAGCATGAGGACCGACCAGGTCAGGTGCGTGAGGACCGGTGCCTGGATGCCGCCGGACGCGCGCCGCTGGGCGCCGAACAGCACGCCCATGACGCTGGCGGCCAGCACCAGGGCCGGGTTGCGCGTGGGGACGGTCGCGAGGGCGTACGCCGCCGTCGACAGCGCGACGGGGTGCTGCTCGCCGATGGCGGCGTACAGCGCGCCGCGGAAGAACACCTCCTCGGCCGCGCCGTTCGCGAGCGTCGTGAGGGCGACGAGCGTCGTGTCGCCCTGGTGGGCGTAGGCGAGGACGCTCGAGATGGCGTCGTCCAGGACGGGGATCTCGCGGGCGACCAGCGCGCACGCGTAGAAGGTCCCGAAGGCGCCGACCCCGAGCAGGACCGGGGTGAGGACCGGTCGGCGCAGCGTCTCGTCCGGGCCGATCACGTGCCCCAGGTGCAGCGGCCCGGACGCCAGGCCTCCGGCGAGCCAGGTGGCAGCGACGCTGGCGGTGGCCGCGTAGAACTGCCACGAGGCGGGACGGGTCGACAGCGACACCCCCAGCAGCCCGGCTCCGGCGGCGGTCACCCCCGCGACCACCCGGCGGCGGCGCGCGAACGCCTCGTCGGGCTCGCGGTGGTCACGCGGCACCTTCTGCACCAGCCAGTCGGGCAGCGCGGCCACGACCTGGGCACGGGTCGGGCGCCTCACGCCCGGACCTTCGTCCGTGCCCGCGCCTGCTTGGCCCGCTCGCCGAGGGCCTGCAGGACGGCGTCGTCGTAGTCCATGGGCTCGAAGGGCACGAGCTCGCGGATCGCGGCGTCGCGCACGACGACCTCGTTGCTCATGCTGTCGACCAGCGAGCGCCCGGTCTGCACGTCGACGCTCGTCACGACGGACAGCCAGCGCGAGGACAGCCGAGGGGTCAGCAGCGGCACCGGTACGACGATCATGGTGCGCCCCTCGATGGCGGCGACGCGGCGGAGCATCTCGACGTACCGCAGGACCTCCGTGCCGCCGATGTCGAACGCCCGCGAGCCATCGACGGGCGCCTCGAGGACGCCGACGAGGTAACGCACCACGTCCGCGACGCCGATCGGCTGGGTCCGGGTGCGCACCCAGCGCGGCGTGATCATAGCGGGCAGGTGCTCGACGAGCTGTCGCGTCATCTCCCAGGAGATCCCGCCGTGCCCGACGATGATCCCGGCTCGCAGCGTCGTCACCGGCACGCCGCCGCTGCCGAGCAGCTGCTCGACCTCCCGGCGGCTGAGCAGGTGGGCCGACAGCTTGTCGGCGTCGTCTCCGAGGCCACCGAGGTAGACGATGCGCCGCAGCGAGGCCCTGGCCGCCGCCGCCGCGAAGGTGCGGGCCGCATCGGCGTCGCGCCGGGCGAAGTCGGGGTCGTCGAGCGAGTGGACGAGGTAGTAGGCCGCGTCGGCCCCCGCGAGCGCCCGGTCGAGGCTGGCCGCGTCGTGGACGTCAGCCCGCACCGGCGTCCCGGCGCCCGTGTAGGTCTCGGGGCGTCGCGTCATCGCCACGACCACGTGCCCCGCCTGCTCCAGGGCTGGACACAGCCGCCGACCGACGAACCCGGACGACCCGGCCACCACGATCCGCATGCGGGCCATCCTGGGGGTTCGGCGTCGGCACGGCGACCCGAGATCAGCGGTGGCAGACGGCCTCGACGTTGTGGCCGTCGAGGTCGCGCAGGAACACGGCGTAGTAGCCGGGGTGGTACTCCGGCCACTCCCGTGGCGGGTGCAGGACCCCGGCGCCGGCCGCCCGGGCGGCCTCGTGCACGGCGTCGACCGCAGCGCGGTCCGGCGCGCTCAGGGCGAGGTGGATCTCGCGCGTCTCGGCACCCCCGGCGGGGCTCAGCCACAGGTGCGGGAAGCCGTCCGCGCCGGCGATGCCGACGGCGAAGCTGCCCCCGACCGGGTGCCGCATGGCCTCCCGGAGCCCGAGTGCGGCGAACGTGCGGACGTAGAAGGCGAGCGAGGCCTCGACGTCGGCGACCTGGACACCGAGGTGGTCGATCATGGCTGGGCCTCCGAGGAGAGGGACTCACGTCCGGGGAGCGGGGAACCGTCGTGACGGGGGCGTACCCGGGAGGACAGTCCGGGCTCAGCCGGCGTCGGCCAGCCCGAACTCCTCGCGGTGGGCCTGCGGCACCAGCGGGACCCACTCGGGGTGGCGCTGCACGTAGGACCGCAGGAAGGGGCAGTACGGCAGCACCGCGGCGCCGGCGTCGCGCGCCGCGCCCAGGGCTCCTTCCGCCAGCTCCGATCCCAGGCCCTGCCCCTCGAACCGCGGGGCGATCTCGGTGTGCACCATCGCGAGACCGTCGGGCATCTGCCGGTAGGTGACGAAGCCCGCCACCTCGCCGTCGACCCGGATCTCGAAGCGCTTCGCGTCGGGGACGTCGATCACGTCGGCCATGCGGTCCTCCCTGCCCTCGGGGCTGCACGGAGCAGCATGCACCGTCGGGCCCGGTCTGCGAGGCCGGCGCTCGGCCGGTGTCCCCCGCCGCACCGCACGGCAGCGTCACGACGCCACCGCGCTGACCCAGCCGTCCGGTCCGAGCCGGCGGCCGTCCTTCAGCCGGATCGTGTGCCCTCCGCTGTGGAGGTCGTGATGCGTCGCCTCGCACAGCAGCACGGTGTCGCCCAGGCTGGTCGTCCCGTGCCTGGCCCACGGGTCGGCGTGGTGCGGGACGAGCCGGTCCCCGGGCCCCCGTCGACAACCGGCACCCTGGCACCGGCCGCCGGTCTCGATCCGCTTCGCCCGCCTCTCGTGCGCTTTCAGGGTCCGCTCCGTGTGACTCACTTCGAGCACGCGGCGGCCGAGCGACAGCACGAAGCGCGTCACGCTGCTGTCGCACCACCAGGTGCGGACCAGGCTGCGCGGGAGGCGCGCACCCGAGGCCGCCACCGGCGGCCGAGCGCCGGGGCGGTCCGCCAGGGCGTCGATCCCGACCGTCACCGACAGGTGCGGCGCCACCTTGTCGCGCAGACCGGCGACGCCGCTGTCGAGGTAGCGCCGCAGGCCGTTCCGCAGCGCGTCGTGCCGACGCTGGTCGAGCGAACGCGGTGCGGAGCAGCCGGCGGGCAGCTCGTCGCCCGGCTGCCACCCCGCCTGGCGGGCCTGCTCGAACGCCGAGGTGTCGGCCGGCCCGTCAGCGTCGACCGCCAGCTCCGCGGACAGCACCGTGGACAGCAGCTCGCCGCACTCGAGGTCGAGGTCGCCTCGAGTGACCAGCCAGCCCGATCCGTCGTCCTTGAGCCGCATGCGGAAGCCGCGCGCGTCGTGACCCTCCCGCGCTCGACGCTCGAGCTGGTTCGGCAGGAGCGCATCGACCAGTTGGTCGAGAGCGGCGGGCACAGCGTGCGGCTCGAGGTGACGCGCGAGCAGGACGAACCCTGCAGTCAGCCGCTGCAGCTGGGCCGCGCCGGACTCGGCAACGGCGGCGAGCGCCTCGTGCAGGCCCTCGAGCAGCGGGTCGGAGTCGGACATCGCGCCACGGGCCTCGCAGATCAGGCCGAGGACGCCGTCCATCACGACGGCCTGGACCGTCGGCTCGGCCGGCTGCCCGTCGATCAGCCCATCGGGGCGGTCGACGTACGGGCGCACCTTGACCAGAGCAGCAGCGACCTTCGCCGCCACCGCGACGCAGAGATGGCCGTCGTCGACCGCGGCGGCGAGCTCCGGGAAGCTCGTGAGCCGACGGGCGAGGGCCACCTCGGTCCGCGTCACGCTCGTCTGCTGCGCAGCGAGCCAGGTGCCTGTCGAGGGGGCGTCAACCAGCGTGTGCAGCTGTCGCACGTCGACGTCGGCGATGCGCGTGAGCACGACCTGACGGAGCAGCTCGAGCTGCTGCAGGAGCACCTGTGCCTCCTCGACAGCGAGGCCTGCAGGCAGCGACGCGGGCGTGACGGCTCGCACCGAGGCGATCGCGGCGGCGAGGGCCTGCACCGGGGAAGACACGGACGCCGGCGCTGGTGAGGAGGGCAGCGCGGAGGCTGCGGAGGCTGAGGGCTGTGGCTGTGGCTGTGGCTGTGGCTGTGGCTGTGACCACCGCGCCGGCGCGGCCGACGCTGCGGGTGCCGCCGACGCCGCGGTGGACATAGGAGACGCAACGACCGTCATCGCTGCCCTCCCTCCGTTCGAACGCCTGTTCGTATCCTACCTCCGGCACGCCCCGACAGCAAGGCTCCGGGGGATGAGATGTGCCGTCAGCCACGTGCTTTCGTCCTGTGGACAACGCTCCGTCCTGTCGGAGGGCGGTGCTCGTCAGGCCTGGACCCCTGACCTGACGTCGACGTCGACGACCTGCGATCAGCGAGCGTTCGCAGGACCGACCCTCGGCCGGGCGCACGAGACAGGACCGGCAAGAGCAACGTCAGCCGGCACCAGCAGCAGCGGCCGCCGGTGAGACCTGATCGCAACACCTTGATGAGTGAGGAGGGACGCGTCCGCTCC
>CADCUB010000144.1:0-15513 GCA_902805775.1 uncultured Frankineae bacterium
GGCCGCCGGGGAACTCGCGCCGGACAGGAGCTGAGCCCCGGGGCGATCCGCTGCTCCGGCTCGCCGGCGTGCCGCGCAGCAGGTCACCCCGAGCGGCCGCCGGGCAGCTCGCGCCGGACAGGAGCTGAGCCCCGGGGCGATCCGCTGCTCCGGCTCGCCGGCGTGCCGCGCAGCAGGTCACCCCGAGCGGCCGCCCGTCCCCTCAGCCGCCCGCGCCTAGCGGCGAGGGCCCGCCATCTGCTCGAGCCGCGCGATCCGCTCGGCCATCGGCGGGTGGGTGCTGAACAGCCTGCCGATGCCACCACCGCGGAACGGGTTGGCGATCATCAAGGAGCTGGTCGGGGCGAGCGAGGGGTCCTCGACCAGGGGCCGGGCGGCGGTGCCGTGCTCGAGCTTGCGCAGCGCACTGGCGAGGGCGAGCGGATCGCCGGTGATCTGCGCCCCGGTGGCGTCGGCGGAGTACTCCCTGCTGCGGCTGATGGCCATCTGGATGATCCCGGCGGCCAGCGGTCCGAGGACGACCAGCACCAGGCTGCTCAGCACGCTGCCGCCCTCGCGGTCACGACCGCCGAACAGCATCGACAGCTGTGCGATGTTGGCCAGGAACGTGATGACGGTCGCCAGCGCCGCCGCCACGGAGCTGATGAGGATGTCCCGGTTGCCGACGTGCGCGAGCTCGTGGCCCAGCACGCCGCGCAGCTCCCGCTCGTCGAGCAGCTCCAGGATGCCCTCGGTGACGCACACGGCGGCGTGCTGCGGGTTGCGACCGGTCGCGAAGGCGTTGGGGGCGCTCGTCGGGCTGAGGTAGAGCCGCGGCATCGGGATCCGCAGCCCGGACGCCAGCGGCGCCACGACGGCGTAGAGCGCCGGCGCCTGCACCTGGCTGACCGGGTACGCCCGCATGCTCTTCAGCGCCAGCGTGTCGCTGTAGAAGTACGACCAGCCGTTGACCCCGAGCGCGACGACCAGGGCGATGAGCAGACCGCTCGACCCGAACTGCGCACCGGCGAGCAGGATCAGCGCGGACATCAGCCCGAGCAGCGCGGCGGTCTTCAGGCCGTTCCGGTGCGAGTGCACGGTCTCCTCCGAGGTCAGGGGTGCACGTCGTAGAACGCCCCCCTGCGCCCCCTCGTTCCGGCTCAGCGGCCGCCGCGCTGGGCGGCGACCGCGTCGAGCCGGGCCGCCGCGACGACCTCCTCGGCCGGCTCGGCGAGCGGGTCGAGCGGTGGCGGGGGCGGCACACCGCGCATCCACGCCCGCAGCTGCTCGCGCTCGGACACCAGGTCGTCGTGCGACGGCTCGTCCGGGACGAGCTCCGGCGCCCAGAACAGCGCGTCGAACGGGCACACCTCGATGCAGATGCCGCAGTACATGCACAGCGAGAAGTCGATCGCGAAGCGGTCGAGGACGTTGCGGACCCGTGGACGCCCCCCGGCTCTCGCCGGCGGCGCGAGCTCGGTGTGGCCCTCGACGTGCAGGCACCAGTCCGGGCACTCGCGGGCGCACAGCATGCAGACGGTGCAGTTCTCCTCGAGCAGGCCGATGGTGCCGCGGCTGCGCGCCGGCCGGGACGGCTCCGTCACGGCGCCGCTCCGGGTGGCTGCAGCCGGCGGCGCGGTGGGCGGCCCCCTTCGCCGGAGTACGCCGGGTCCTCGGCGCCGGGCCACGCCCGGGCGACCCGCTCGGTGAGCACGTGCTCCTTGCGCAGCGGCCGGGCGGTCCCGCCCGGGGGCAGCAGCAGCGGCCGCGGGTCCGGCGAGCCGTCGAAGACCACGCCGAACATCTCCGCACCGTGCCGCTCGTGCCAGGACGCGCCGGCGAAGACGCCGACCAGGCTCGGCACGGTCGGCTCGTCGCGCGGGCAGGACGTGCGCAGGTGCAGCCCGCACCGGCGGGCCACGGACCACAGGCGCACGACGACCTCGAAGCCGCCGGGCGACTGGTCCACGACGACGAGGTGGTCGAAGAAGGCGCCGTCGAGATCATCGTCGTCGCGGGCGGCCGCGACGGCCTCTGCCCAGTGCTCGCGCGGCACGTCGGCGGTCACGACGCCGTGCGCCGTCGTGACGGTGGCGTGCGGGAGCAGCTCGGCCAGCCGCTGCGCGACGGTCACAGCGGCCGTGCCCGCAGGTCCTGCGGTCCCACGGCGCCCGGCGACGGCCGCACCAGCGGGGCGCCGAGCGGCCTCGCAGCCGTGACCGCCGGCGCAGCCGCGACCAGCGCCTCGAGCGCGTCGAGGAGCGCCTCCGGCCGGGGCGGGCAGCCGGGCACCCAGGCGTCGACGGGCAGGATGCGGTCGACGCCCCGGGTGACGCAGTAGGAGTCCCAGTACGGACCGCCGCTGTTGGCGCAGGCCCCGAAGGACAGCACCTTCACCGACGCGGGCGCGTCGTCGTACAGGCGTCGTACGAGCGGAGCGAGCTTGTCCGTCACGGTGCCGGAGACGACGAGGACGTCGACGTCCCGTTCGTCCCCGGCGTACGGGACCGTCCCGACGGGTGAGGCGGTCCCGAGCGAGGCCACCATCGCCTCGACGGCGCAGCAGGCGAGCCCGACGTTGACCACCGTGAGCGACCAGCGCCGTCCCCGGTCGAGGACGAGCGCCGCGGGGCGGGACGGCGCCACCGGTCAGCCGGTGCGCGCCAGCACGAAGTCGGTCAGCGACGCGAGGGCGTCCCGCGCCGGACCGGGAGGGAGGTCCGCGACGATCTCCCGCGCCTCGTCGACGCACTGCGACAGCCGGTCCGCGGCCTGCTGCATCGCCGGGTGCGCCCGCAGCAGGCCCAGGGCCTCGGCGAGGCGGGCGTCGTCGCCGAGGTCACCCTCGAGCAGCGACCGCAGCCGGGCGTCCTGCGCTCCGTGGCCGGACAGCACCAGCAGCACCGGCAGGGTGCGGATCCCCTCGCGCAGGTCGGTGCCGGGGGTCTTGCCCGACTCCCCCGTCTCGCTGAGCACGTCGATGAGGTCGTCGGAGAGCTGGAACGCCAGCCCGATGACCTCCCCGAAGCGGGTGACCGTCTCGACGTCGGCGGCGGACGCCCCCGCCATCAGCGCACCCAGCCGGGCCGAGGTCGCGATGAGGGCTCCGGTCTTGCCGGACAGCACCTGCAGGTGGTGCTCGACCGGGTCCTGCCCGTCGGCCGGCCCGGCGGTCTCGGCGATCTGGCCCTCGACGAGGCGGGCGAAGGTGCGCGACTGCAGGTGGGTGGCCTCGGTGCCCAGCCCGGCCGTCAGGTCGGACGCCCGGGCGAACAGGTAGTCGCCGGTGAGGATCGCGACCGTGTTGCTCCAGCGGGCGTTCGCCGACGGGGCGCCCCGGCGCACGTCGGCCTCGTCCATGACGTCGTCGTGGTAGAGCGACGCCAGGTGGGTGAGCTCCACCACCGCAGCGGCGTCCACGACGCCCGGCGCCTCCGGGTCGCCCAGCTGCGCGGCGAGCAGGGCGAGCAGGGGGCGGAAGCGCTTGCCGCCCGCCTCCGCCAGGTGGCTGGCGGTCAGGGTCAGCATCGGGTGCGCGCTGACCACCACCTCGCGCAGGCGCGCTTCGACCTCCTCGAGGCCGTTCTTCACGGACTGGGCGAGGGTGGGGTCGGCCGCTTCGAAGGCGCCCGCGGACAGTCCCACTAGGAGACGAACCGCGACGCTCGGTCCGCGAGGTCCAGCACCGGCTGCGGCAGCACGCCCAGCACGACCGTCACCGCCAGGCCGAGGGCGATGGCCGCGGCGGTGTAGGCGCTCGGCACGGCGACCGTCGGACCGTCCGCGGCGGGCTCGCTGAAGAACATGAGCACGACCACGCGGGCGTAGAAGAACGCCGTCACCGCACTCATGACGACACCCACGACCACGAGCGCCGTCGCGCCGCCCTCGAGACCGGCGGTGAAGACGGCGAACTTGGCCATGAAGCCGCTGGTGAGCGGGATCCCGGCGAGCGCGAACAGCAGGAACGCGAAGGTCGCCGCGACCAGCGGGCTCTTGCGGCCGAGACCGGCCCACTGCGCGAGGTGCGTCGCCTCACCGCTGCTGTCGCGGACGAGGGTGACGACGGCGAAGGCCGCGATCGTCGTGAAGCCGTAGGCGAACAGGTAGAACAGCGTCCCGGACAGTCCCTGCGGGCTCAGCGCGATGACGCCGACGAGCAGGAAGCCGGTGTGCGCCACCGAGGAGTAGGCCAGCATCCGCTTGACGTCGGTCTGGGTGATGGCGAGGACACCGCCGACGACCATCGTGAGAATCGCGACGGCCCAGAACATCGGGCTCCAGTCCCACTCCGCGCGACCGAAGCCGACGTACAGCACCCGCAGCAGCGCGCCGAACGCCGAGATCTTCGTGCAGGCGGCCATCAGCGCCGTGACCGGCGTCGGAGAGCCCTGGTAGACGTCCGGGGTCCAGGCCTGGAACGGCACGGCGCCCACCTTGAACAGCAGGCCGACCGCGAGCATGGCCAGGCCGAGGAACAGCAGTCCGTCGTTGCTGCCCGCCGTGCCCGTGGCCGCGGCCACCTCGCCGAGGTCGACGCTGCCGGCGTAGCCGTACACGAGCGCCACGCCGTACAGGAAGAAGGCCGAGGCGAAAGCGCCGAGCAGGAAGTACTTGACGGCCGCCTCCTGCGAGAGCAGCCGACGGCGACGGGCCAGGCCCGCCATGAGGTAGAGCGGCAGGGAGAGCACCTCGAGCGCGACGAACATCAGCAGCAGGTTGTTGGACGCCGGGAACAGCATCATCCCGCCGAGGCTGAACAGCGCCAGCGGGTAGACCTCCGTCTGCACCTCGGTCGCCTCGGCGAGCTCGACGTCCTCCCGCGAACCGGGCAGGACGGCGGCCCGCGCCACGACGGCCCCACCGGAGGCGTCCAGCGAGCGCTCCGACAGCAGCAGGACCGAGGCGATCCCCAGGACGGCCAGCGTGCCCTGGAGGAACAGCGTCGGTCCGTCGACCGCGATGGCGTCGTTGAAGACGAGCTCCTCGGTACCGGCGAGCAGCACCGTGGTGACCAGCGCGGCGACCAGCCCGACCAGGCTGACCGCGATCTGCAGGGTCCGGCGTGCGGCGCGCGGCGCGAAGGCCTCCACCAGCACGCCGACCAGCGCCGCGGCGAAGACGATGAGCAGCGGCGCGATCGGCGCGTACGCCAGCTCCGGGGACGGGATGTCGGTGGGCATGTCGCGTCCTCAGTCGTTCGCGGTCGGGGCCGGGTCGGTCCGGCCGACGTCCTGCATCGTGGCCTCGACGGCGGGGTTGATGACGTCGAGCAGCGGCTTGGGGTAGACGCCGAGCACGATCATCAGCGCGAGCAGCGGTGCCACCGCGAGGACCTCCCGCAGTCGCAGGTCGGGCATCCGGTCGCCGAGCAGGGCGGGCAGCCGCAGCGGCCCCTGCATCGTGCGCTGGTACATGAGCAGGACGTACAGCGCGGCCAGGATGACGCCGAGGGCCGCGAGCACCGCGGCGACCGGGTAGCGGCTGTAGGTGCCCAGCAGGACGAGGAACTCGCTGATGAAGGTGGACAGACCGGGCAGGGCCAGCGAGCTCAGCCCGGCGAGCAGGAACGTCCCGGCGAGGATCGGCGCGACGTTCGCGACGCCGGAGTAGTCGGGGATCAGCCGGCTGCGTCCGCGCACGATGAGGAAGCCGACGACGAGGAACAGCGCACCGGTCGAGAGCCCGTGGTTGACCATGTACAGCACCGCGCCGCTCTGGCCCTGCGTCGTGAAGGCGAAGATGCCCATCCCGATGAAGCCGAAGTGGGCGACCGAGGTGTAGGACACCAGGCGCTTGAGGTCCTTCTGGCCCATGGCCAGCAGCGCGCCGTACAGGATGCCGATCACGCACAGCGCGATGACGTAGGGCCCGAGGATGCGCGACGCCTCCGGGAACAGCGGCAGGCAGTAGCGCAGGAAGCCGAAGGTGCCGACCTTGTCGAGCACGCCGACGAGCAGGACCGCGCCGCCGACGGGCGCCTCGGCACCGGCGTCGGGCAGCCAGGTGTGGAACGGGAACAGCGGCGCCTTGATGGCGAAGGCGATGAAGAAGCCGCTGAACAGCGCGATCTCGACCGTGGTCGACATCTGCTCGTGGAGGCCCAGCAGCTGCTCGAAGGCGAAGGTGCCCTCGCCCTGGCTGGCCGAGACGACGTACAGACCGATGACGGCGGCGAGCATGAGCAGGCCACCGAACAGGCTGTACAGCAGGAACTTCATCGCCGCGTAGGACCGGCGGGGGCCGCCGTAGCTGCCGATGATGAAGTACATCGGGATGAGCATGGCTTCGAAGAAGACGTAGAACAGGAAGACGTCGGTGGCGGCGAAGACGCCGATCATCATCGTCTCGAGCAGCAGCAGCAGCGCGAAGAAGGTCTTGACGCTCCGGCGCGGCGGCAGCTCGTCGGACGGCGGGCTCGGCGCCGCCGGCGCGTCGAGCACGGCCGTCCCGCCGCCCACGCGGCGGCTGCTCGCCGAGCTCCCGGCCGCCGCGGCGCGCACCCCGCTGACCGAGACCCGTCGCAGCCGGTCGGCCTGCGGATCGGCGTCGTACCAGCTGGCGAGCACCACCACCGGGACCAGCACGGCGATCAGCGCGATCAGGACGAGGGCGATCCCGTCGGCGCCCACGGCGTACTGCACGCCGAAGGCCGGGATCCAGTCGTGGGCCTGGACGAACTGGAACCGGTCGCCCCCGGGCTCGAACAGCGCGCACACGAGGATCGTCAGGGCCAGGACCACCAGCGAGACGACCAGCGCGACCGTCTTGGCCAGCGCGTCACGTCCGGACGGCAGGACGGCCACGAGCAGCGCGCCGACCAGCGGCACGAGGCCGAGGATCGTGAGCCACGGCAGGCCGGTCAGGTCGCTCATGCCCCGACTCGCACGAGCAGCAGGGCACCGACCACGAGAAGAGCTCCTCCGAACATCGACAGGGCGTACGACCGCACGAAACCGTTCTGGACCCGCCGCAGCCGGCCCGAGCTCCCGCCGATCCCCGCCGCCAGCCCGAGGACGGCACCGTCGATCGCGCGGTAGTCGGCGAAGACCAGCGCCCGGGTGAGGTACTGACCCGGCCGCATGAGCAGGTTCTCGTTGAGCGCGTCGAAGTACAGGTTGCGGCGGGCCGCGACGGTCAGCGCGGTGACGGCGACCGGCGCCGTCACGGGGACCGGCTTGCGGTAGTACATGGCGTAGGCCACCAGGGCGCCGGCCAGGCTGACCAGCGTCACGATGATCGTCACGACGACGGGCGGCAGCACGTGCTCGCTCTCCTCGCTGCCCAGGACCGGCGCGAGGAACTCCTGCAGCGGAGCCACGTGGACCAGCACGAACCCGGAGATGACCGACCCGACGGCGAGGATGATCATCGGGACCGTCATGACGGCCGGCGACTCGTGCGGGTGGACGTCCTCGGTCCAGCGCTTCTCGCCCAGGAACGTCATGATCATCATGCGCGTCATGTAGAAGGCGGTGACCCCGGCGATGGCGATGGCGACCAGCCCGAAGACCCAGCCGCGCACCCCGCCCTGGTCCAGCGCGTGCTCGATGATGAGGTCCTTGGAGTAGAAGCCGGCGAACAGCGGGAAGCCGATGATCGCCAGGTAGCCCGCGCTCATGCAGGCGAAGGTGACCGGCATCTGCCTCCACAGCCCGCCGAAGCGCCGCATGTCGACCTGGTCGCCCATCCCGTGCATCACCGAGCCGGCCGACAGGAACATGCACGCCTTGAAGAAGCCGTGCGTGAGCAGGTGCAGGATCGCCACGGCGCCCGCACCGGGGATGGCGACGGCGAGGAACATGTAGCCGATCTGGCTCACGGTCGAGTAGGCGAGGACCTTCTTGATGTCGTCGTAGGCGCAGCCGATGACCGCACCGATGACCAGCGTGATCGCGCCGATGATCCCGACGACGAGGCGGGCGGTCTCGCTCACCTCGTAGAGCGGCAGCGAGCGGGCGATGAGGTAGACGCCCGCGGTGACCATGGTCGCGGCGTGGATGAGGGCCGACACCGGCGTCGGGCCGGCCATGGCGTCGGGCAGCCAGGTGTGCAGCGGGAACTGACCCGACTTGCCGCAGGCGCCGAGCAGCAGCAGCAGGCCGAGAGCGGTGGCCGTGCCCGCGGTGAGCAGCTCGGCCTCGGCGAAGACGCCGGAGAACTGCGTCGTGCCGAGGGTGGCGAACATCAGGAACATCGCGATGAGCAGGCCGACGTCGCCGACCCGGTTCATGATGAAGGCCTTCTTGGCGGCCGTCGCGTAGGCGGGGACGTAGAACCAGAACGAGATGAGCAGGTAGGACGCCAGTCCCACGCCCTCCCAGCCGAGGAACAGCGCCAGGTAGCTGTCGCCGAGGACCAGGACGAGCATCGCGGCGACGAACAGGTTGAGGTAGGCGAAGAACAGCCGCCGGCGCGGGTCGTGGGCCATGTAGCCGAGCGAGTAGACGTGGATGAGGAAGCCGACGCCGGTGATGAGCAGCGTGAAGGTGGCGGACAGCGGGTCGAGCAGCAGTCCGAAGTCGACCTGCAGCTCACCGACGGGCACCCAGCTGAACAGCTCCAGCTGCGCGGTCCGCTCCTCGAGGTCGAGCAGCGCCACGAACGACGCCACGGCGAGCAGGAAGGACCCGCCGCACGCCGCGATGGCGAGGTACGGGCCGAAGGCGTCGGTGCGCCGGCCGCCCAGCAGCAGGACGGCGGCACCGACCAGCGGCAGCGCGATGAGCAGCCACAGCAGCGAGTGCGTGCCGGCGGCGGCCAGGTAGTCGCCGGTGGGCAGTCCCTCGACGGGCGCTTCCGTGGCGAGCCACGACGGCGTCACCGGGTCGCTCCGCGGCGGGAGGTGGGCAGCACAGGTCGGTCCTCGTCCTCTCGAGCCGCGGCGGGGGCAGGGGCCGCGGGGTGGTGCGGGGCTGGAGCTGTCGGCGGGTCTAGTACTTGAGCAGGTTGGCGTCGTCCACGGACGCCGAGCGGCGGCTGCGGAAGATGCTCATGATGATGGCCAGGCCCACCACGACCTCCGCCGCGGCGACGACCATGACGAAGAACGCCATCACCTGGCCCTCCAGCGTGCCGACGGTGCGGCTGAAGGTCACCAGGGTCAGGTTGACCGAGTTGAGCATCAGCTCGACGCTCATGAAGACCAGGATCGCGTTGCGCCGCAGCAGGACCCCGAGGCCGCCGATGGTGAACAGCAGCGCGGCGAGCAGCAGGTAGTAGGACTCGTTCACCGGTCGCCCCCCGGCAGGCCGCGCGGCAGGGGGTTGTCGGGGCCGCCCGCGCGCTCTGCGGACCGGCGCTCGAGCACCGGGCTGACGCTGTCCGGCGCCTCCGTCCCGTCGGGCAGGAGCGCCGGCGTGGCCGTCGAGTTGGTCCCGGCGAACACGCCGGGACCGGGCAGCGGCCACGGGTGGTCGCTGGTGAAGCGCAGCCGCGCCAGCTCGCGCTGGCTGGTCCGGGGCTCGGTGCGCTCCTTGTGGGCCAGCACCATCGCCCCGAGCGCCGCCGTGATGAGCAGCGCGCTCGTGATCTCGAAGGCGAACAGGTAGTCGGTGAACAGCAGCCGGGCGATGCCGACGACGTTGCCCTCGGCGTTCGCCTCCTCGAGCCCGACCGCCGCCACGGTGCCGTCGCTCTGCACCACCGCGCCGGCGATCGCTCCCATGAGCAGGGCGGCGAAGCCGAGGCCGACCACCAGGGCGGCGACGCGCTGACCGCGCAGGGTCTCGATGAGCGAGTCGCTGGAGTCGACGCCGACCAGCATGAGGACGAACAGGAACAGCATGAGGATGGCGCCGGTGTAGACGATCACCTGCACGGCGGCCAGGAACGGGGCGTCCTGCGCGGCGTAGAGCCCGGCGAGCGAGAGCATCACGGCGGCCAGGAACAGCGCGGCGTGCACCGCGTTGCGCGACAGCACCATCATCAGCGCAGCGACGAGCGCGAGCGGGCCCAGGACCCAGAAGGTGACCGCTTCGCCGGTCGAGGTGACCGCGAGGACGTCGACGGGCGCGGGCATCAGCTCACCCTCCTCGAGCCGCTGCCGGGTGCGTCGTCGGCGTCCGCCCCGGCGACGGCGCCCGCGAGCCGGCCCTCGGCGGCCGGGTCACCCCCCACCGGCGAGGTGCTGTTGGCGACGCCGAGGTAGTAGTCCTGGTCGGTCTCGCCGAGCCGCATGGGGTGCGGCGGCTGCTCCATGCCGGGCAGCAGCGGCGCGAGCAGCTGCGTCTTGGTGAAGATCAGGTCGGTCCGGCTGTCGTCGGCCAGCTCGTACTCGTTGGTCATCGTCAGCGAGCGGGTCGGGCAGGCCTCGATGCACAGACCGCAGAAGATGCAGCGCAGGTAGTTGATCTGGTAGACGGCGGCGTAGCGCTCGCCCGGGGAGTAGCGCGCGTCCTCGGTGTTGTCCGCGCCCTCGACGTAGATGGCGTCGGCCGGGCACGCCCACGCGCACAGCTCGCAGCCGATGCACTTCTCGAGGCCGTCCGGGTGCCGGTTGAGGACGTGGCGCCCGTGGTAGCGCGGCGCCGTCGGCGTGACCTCCTCGGGGTACTGCTCGGTGGTCACCTTCTTGAACATCGTCGTGAAGGTGAGCCCGAACCCGCGTACGGGGTCCAGGAAGCCGGCCATGGGTCAGGCCTCCCTGTCAGGGGTGGGAGCGGGCGAGGGGTCGCCGGCCCGGACGGAGGAGCGGGCCAGCGAGCGGGGGGTGGGCGGCACGACGAGGTCCATCGGCGGCGTGGGGAACCCGCCGTCGTCCCGCGGGGTGACGTCCGTGCCGAGCGCCTGCTCCGGCCTGGGCTTCGGGGCGGGGAGCAGCAGCAGCACGACGAGGACCGCGGCGAACAGGCCGCCGCCGACGAGCAGCAGCGTGCGGCGGTCGTCGATCTCCTGCACGAGGGTGCGGCTGCCGGCCACGAACAGGATCCACACCAGGCCGGCGGGGACGAGGACCTTCCACCCGAAGCGCATGAACGTGTCGTAGCGCATGCGCGGCAGGACGCCCCGCAGCCACACGAAGAAGAAGATGAACACCAGCGTCTTGGACAGGAACCAGACCATCGGGAACCAGCCCTCGGACAGGAAGGCCACCTGCGAGAAGGGCCAGATCGGCTGCCAGCCGCCGAGGAACAGGGTCGTCGCGAGCGCCGAGACCGTGACGATGTTGATGTACTCGGCGAGGAAGAACATGGCGAACTTCAGCGAGGTGTACTCGGTGTGGAAGCCGCCGACCAGCTCGCTCTCGGCCTCGGGCAGGTCGAAGGGCGCGCGGTTGGTCTCGCCGGTGATCGCGATGACGTAGATGACGAACGAGATCGGCAGGGTGAGGATGAACCAGCGGTCGCTCTGCGCCGCGACGATCTCGCTGGTGGACAGCGAGCCGGCGTAGAGGAACACCGCGATCAGCGCCAGCGCCATGGCGATCTCGTAGCTGATGACCTGCGCCGCCGAGCGCAGCCCGCCCAGCAGGGGGTAGGTGGACCCGCTGCTCCAGCCGGCCAGCACGATGCCGAACACGCCGAGGCTGGCGCACGCGAGCACCCACAGGACGCCCACCGGCAGGTCGGTCAGCTGCAGGGCCGTCTCGTGCCCGGCGACGGACACCTTGGGCCCGAACGGGATGACCGAGAACGCCAGGAACGCCGGCACGGCGGACAGCACGGGCGCCAGCAGGTAGACCGGCCGGTCGGCCAGCGCCGGGATGATGTCCTCCTTGAACGCCAGCTTCAGCCCGTCGGCGAGGGACTGGCCCCAGCCGCCCGGGCCGACGCGGTTCGGGCCGCTGCGCTGCTGCATGCGCGCCACGACCTTGCGCTCGAACACGATCGAGAACAGCGTCATGAGCACGAGCAGGACGAAGACGAACAGCGTCTTGGCGATCGTCAGCCAGAACGGCTCGTTGCCGAAGCTCGTGAGCGGCAGCTGCCGGTCGTCGAGCTCCTGCGCCAGCGTGGTGAGCGGGCTCATGCGACGGCTCCGTCCTGCGCGACGGCCGAGATGCGGACGACGGCTCCGGGCACCACCGCGAGGTCGCGGCGCACGGCCGCGTCGGGCGTGCGCATCGGCACCCACACGACCCGGTCGGGCAGGTCGGCGACGACGAGCGGCAGCACGAGGCTGCCGCGCTCGGTGCTCACGGTGACCAGCTGGCCCTGCACGGCGCCGATCTCGGCCGCCGTCGCGGCGGACAGGTGCAGCCGCGGCTTCTTGGCGGTGCCCGCCAGGAACGGCTCGCCGTCCAGGAGCGAGCCGTCGTCGAGCAGCCAGTGCCACGACGCGAGCACGGCCTCGCCGGCCGCCGGTGCGGGCCGCGGGACGCCGTCGTAGGACGGCAGGACCGGGCGGGTCGTGGCCGCGCCGAGCTGCGCGATGTCGGCGCGGGCCGAGGCGACGTCAGGGATCCCCAGCGGTCGGTCGAGCTCGTCGGCCAGCACGTGCAGCACCCGGCTGTCGGACAGCCCGCCCAGCCGGTGCAGCACGGAGTCGAACGGACGAGCCCGGCCCTCCCAGTCGAGGAACGTGCCGGCCTTCTCCACGACGGCCGCGACGGGGAACACCACGTCGGCCCGGTCGGTGACCGGTGAGCGTCGCAGCTCGAGGCTGACGAGGAACGGCACCGCGTCGAGGGCGTCGAGGGCCAGCCACGGATCGGGGCAGTCGGCCGGGTCGACGGCGCCGACGACGAGGGCGGACAGCCCCCCGTCCCGGGCGGCGGTGAGGATGCCGTCGAGGTCGCGACCCGGCTGCTCGGGCAGCGGCCCCCACAGCGCCGCCACGTCGGCGGCGTCGGCGAGGGTGCGTCCACCGGGGAGCAGACCGGGCAGCGTGCCCGCGTCGATCGCGCCGCGCTCACCGGCCCGCCGGGGGACCCAGGCCAGGCGCGCGCCGGTGGCGAGGGCGAGCCGGCTGACGGCGGACAGCGCACCCGGCACGGCGGCGAGCCGCTCCCCGACGAGGATGACGGCGTCCGGCTCGTTCAGCGCAGCGGCCACCTCCCCGGCGGTCCCCGCGGACGCGCCGAGCAGGGACGTCAGCACCGCGGTCTCCTCCCCCGGCACCGTCCGGAGCAGCCGCGCGGCCGTCTTGACCGAGCCGGGGCTGCGGAACGGCGCGAGGGTGAACACCCGGGTGCCCGCGCGGCGCACGGCCTTGCGCAGCCGGAGGAAGACGATGGGCGACTCCTCCTCCGGCTCGAAGCCGGCGAGCAGCACCGTGCGCGCCTGCTCGAGGTCGGCGTAGGTCACGACCCCCGGCTGTCCGGCGTAGCGCCCGGCGACGTGCGCGGCGAGGAAGTCCTGCTCCTCCGGCGAGTGCGGTCGCACCCGCGAGTCGATGTCGTGGGTGCCGAGCACGACCCGCGCGAACTTGCTGTAGGCGTAGGCGTCCTCGACCGTGAGCCGACCGCCGGGCAGCACGCCGACGCCCTGCTCGGCCCGGGCCAGCTCGAGCCCGTGGGCGGCGCGCTCGAACGCCTCCGTCCAGGACGCCTCGCGCAGCCGACCGCTCGCGTAGTCGCGCACCAGCGGCGCGGCGATGCGGTCGCCCTGGGTCGCGTAGGTGAAGGCCCAGCGGCCCTTGTCGCAGTTCCACTCCTCGTTGACCTGCGGGTCGTCACCGGCCAGGCGCCGCAGCACCTTGCCGCGCCGGTGGTCGGTGCGCAGCGCGCAGCCCGACGCGCAGTGCTCGCACACCATCGGCGAGGACACGAGGTCGAACGGGCGCGCGCGGAAGCGGTAGGCGGCACCGGTCAGCGCGCCGACCGGGCAGATCTGCACCGTGTTGCCGGAGAAGTAGCTCTCGAAGGGCTGGTCGGAGTAGATGGCGACCTGCTGGAGGGCGCCCCGCTCGAACAGCTCGATGAACGGGTCGCCGGCGACCTGCTGGCTGAAGCGGGTGCAGCGCGCGCACAGCACGCACCGCTCGCGGTCGAGCAGCACCTGGCTCGAGATGGCGATCGGCTTGGGGTAGGTGCGCTTGACGTCGTGGAAGCGCGACTCGGCGTTGCCGTTGGTCATGGTCTGGTTCTGCAGCGGGCACTCGCCGCCCTTGTCGCAGACCGGGCAGTCGAGCGGGTGGTTGATGAGCAGGAGCTCGAGCGTGCCCTCCTGCGCCTTCTTGGCCACCGGGCTGGTGAGCTGGGTCTTGACGACCATGCCCTCGGTGACCGTCGTCGTGCAGGAGGCCAGCGGCTTGCGCTGGCCCTCGACCTCGACGATGCACTGGCGGCAGGCACCGACCGGGTCGAGCAGCGGGTGGTCGCAGAACCGCGGGATCTGGATGCCCAGCAGCTCGGCGGCCCGGATGACCAGAGTGCCCTTGGGGACGGCGACGTCGAAGCCGTCGATGGTGAGGGTGACGAGGTCCGCGGGGACGACGGCGCCCCCACCGGACGGCGCCGAGCTGGAGGAGGTGACGGTCATGCCGAGGTCCCTGCCGGAGCGAAGACGGTGGAGGCGACCGGGTCGAAGGGGCAGCCGGCGCCGGTGACGTGGGCGAGGAACTCCTCGCGGAACAGCTCCAGGCCCGAGACGATCGGGCTCGTCGCGCCGTCCCCCAGCGCGCAGAAGGAGCGGCCGAAGATGTTGTCGCAGGTGTCGAGCAGCGTGGCGAGGTCGTCCTCGGTGCCGGTGCCGGCCTCGAGGCGCTGCAGGATCTGCACCATCCAGTAGGTGCCCTCCCGGCAGGGGGTGCACTTGCCGCAGGACTCGTGGGCGTAGAACTCCGTCCAGCGCAGCACCGCCCGCACGACGCACGTCGTGTCGTCGAAGCACTGCAGCGCCTTGGTGCCCAGCATGGAGCCGGCCGCGGCGACGCCCTCGTAGTCGAGCGGGACGTCGAGGTGCGCCTCGGTCAGCAGCGGCGTGGAGGAGCCGCCGGGGGTCCAGAACTTCAGCGTGCGCCCCTCGCGCATGCCGCCGGACAGGTCGAGCAGCTGGCGCAGGGTGATGCCGAGCGGTGCTTCGTACTGCCCCGGGTTCTTCACGTGGCCCGACAGGGAGTAGAGCGTGAAGCCCTTGCTCTTCTCGGTGCCCATGGACGAGAACCACTGCGCGCCGCCGAGCACGATCGCCGGCACCGACGCGATCGACTCGACGTTGTTGACGACCGTCGGGCTGGCGTAGAGCCCGTGCGTGGCCGGGAACGGCGGACGCAGGCGCGGCTGGCCGCGGTAGCCCTCGAGCGAGTCGAGCAGCGCCGTCTCCTCGCCGCAGATGTAGGCGCCCGACCCGGCGTGCACGACGACGTCCAGGTCGAAGCCGGAGCCGGCGATGTCCTTGCCGAGATGTCCTGCGGCGTAGGCGTCCAGGACCGCCTGCTGCAGCCGGCGGATCACGTGCACGATCTCGCCGCGCACGTAGATGACGGCGAAGCTGGACCGGATCGCGTAGGACGAGATGGCCACGCCCTCGATGAGCGCGTGCGGGTTGGCCATGAGGAACGGCGTGTCCTTGCACGTGCCCGGCTCGGACTCGTCGGCGTTGACGACCAGGTAGTGCGGCTTGGCGCCCTGGCCCTCGTTGCCCTGCGGGA
>CADCUB010000144.1:15523-64594 GCA_902805775.1 uncultured Frankineae bacterium
TCATGCCCGTGGGGAAGCCGGCGCCGCCACGTCCGCGCAGGTTCGACTCCTTGACGAGCGCGATGACCGCGTCCGGTTCCATCGCCAGCGCCTTGGGCAGGGCGGTGTAACCGCCGTGCCGGGTGTAGCTCTCGATCGTGAAGGAGTCGGCGTCGTCCCAGTGGCGGGACAGGACCGGGGTGAAGACCATGTCAGGCGTCCTTGTCCGTCGTGCTCATGGCAGGAGCGCGGTCGCCGCGCTCCTTGGCCAGCTCCAGGCCCACCAGGGTGGCCGGTCCCGCCTGCACACCCTCGTTGGCGCGGCCGTCGGGGAAGCCGGCCAGCACGCGCGAGACCTGCTTGAAGGTGCACAGGGTGGACGGCCCGCGGGTCGGCGGCGGCGGCGTGCCGGCGCGGCAGCCGTCGACCAGATCGCGGACCGTTGCGGGGGTCTGGTTGTCGTAGAACTCCCAGTTGACCATCACGACGGGCGCGTAGTCGCAGGCGGCGTTGCACTCGACGTGCTCGAGGCTGAGCCGTCCGTCCTCGGTCGTCTCGTTGTGCCCGATCCCCAGGTGCTCCTTCACCGACGCCATGATCTCGTCGCCGCCGAGCACCGCGCACAGCGTGTTGGTGCAGATGCCGACGTGGTACTCCCCGGCGGGACGGCGGCGGTACATCGTGTAGAAGGTCGCCACCGCGCCGACCTCGGCCTTGGTCAGCCCCAGCTCCTCGGCGCACATGGCGATGCCCTCGGGGCTGACGTGGCCCTCCTCGGACTGCGCCAGGTGCAGCATCGGCAGCAGCGCGGACCGCGGCTTCGGGTAGCGCGCGATGATCTCGCGCATCTCGGCGCGCGTCTGGTCGGTCAGAGCCACGTTCGGGCTGTCCTCTCTGGCGAGCTCATCGGTCGACCCCGCCCATCACCGGGTCGATCGAGGCCACCGCGGCGATCGCGTCGGAGAGCATGCCGCCCTCGCACATCGCCGCCGTGGCCTGGAGGTTCGTGAAGGACGGGTCGCGCACGTGCACGCGGTAGGGCCGGGTGCCGCCGTCGCTGACGGCGTGGAAGCCGAGCTCGCCGCGGGGCGACTCGACGGCGGTGTAGACCTGGCCCGGCGGGACGCGGAAGCCCTCGGTCACCAGCTTGAAGTGGTGGATGAGCGCCTCCATGGAGGTGCCCATGATCTTCTTGACGTGGTCGAGCGACTGCCCCATGCCGTCGGAGCCGAGCGCCAGCTGCGCCGGCCAGGCGATCTTGGTGTCCTCGACCATCACCGGTCCCGGCTCGAGCTTGTCGAGCGCCTGTCCGATGATCTTCAGCGACTCGAAGAGCTCCTGCTTGCGGACGAGGAAGCGCCCCCAGCAGTCGGCATCGGTCGAGGTCGCCACGTCGAACTCGTAGCCCTCGTAGCCGCAGTAGGGCTCGGTCTTGCGCAGGTCCCAGGCCAGACCGGCCGAGCGCAGCACCGGTCCGGTGACGCCGAGCGCCAGGCAGCCCTGCACGTCGAGGTGCGCGATGCCCTGCGTGCGGGCCTGCCAGATCGGGTTGCCGGTCAGCAGGTCGTCGATGCCCTTGAGGCGAGCCGGCAGCACCTCGAGCAGGTCGCGGACCTTCTCGACCGCACCCGGCGGCAGGTCCTGGGCGAGGCCGCCCGGGCGCACGTAGGCGTGGTTCATCCGGAGCCCGGTGATCATCTCCAGGACGTCGAGGACCATCTCCCGCTCGCGGAAGGCGTTCGTCATGGCCGTCAGCGCGCCGAGCTCGAGGCCGCCGGTGGCGAAAGCCACCAGGTGGCTGCTGATCCGGGTGAGCTCCATGCAGAGCACGCGGATGACCTGGGCCCGGGGGGGCGCCTCGATGCCGAGCAGCTTCTCGACGGCCAGGCTGTAGCCGGTCTCGTTGAAGATCGGTGACAGGTAGTCCATCCGCGTCACGAAGGTGACGCCCTGCACCCAGTTGCGGTACTCGATGTTCTTCTCGATGCCGGTGTGCAGGTAGCCGATGACCGTGCGGGCGGAGGTGATGGTCTCGCCCTCGAGCTCCATCACCAGGCGCAGCACGCCGTGCGTCGAGGGGTGCTGGGGCCCCATGTTGACGACGATGCGCTCCTCGTCGAGGTTCGCACCGAGCACGCTGTCCCAGTCGCCGCCGGTGACCGTGTAGACGGTGCCCTCGGTCGTCGCCCGGCTGGTCGCGGCGTACGGGTCGGCCGTCGTCGCGTCGTCGGAGATGGTCATGCGTACGACCTCCGCTCGTCGGGGGGCGGGATCTGCGCGCCCTTGTACTCCACCGGCACACCGCCCAGGGGGTAGTCCTTGCGCTGGGGATGGCCGTCCCAGTCGTCCGGCATGAGGATGCGGGTCAGCGCCGGGTGGCCGTCGAAGACGACGCCGAACATGTCCCAGGTCTCGCGCTCGTGGAAGTCGGCGGTCGGGTAGACGCCGGTCACGCTGGCGACGTGCGGGTGCTCGAGCGCCACCTGCGTCTCCAGGCGTATCCGGCGCCGGTAGGTCATCGACATCAGGTGGTAGACGACGTGGAAGCGCTCGGCCGTGCTCGGGTAGTCGACGCCCGAGACACCCAGCAGCAGCTCGTAGCGCTGGTCGGGGTCGTCCCGCAGGTGCCGGCACAGCTCGGCGACGCGCTCCGGGCGCACGTGCAGGGTCAGCTCGCCGCGGTCGACGACGACGCGCGTGACCGCGTCCCCGAAACCGGGGAAGGTGTCCACCAGGGCGTCGACCGCGTCGTCGAACCACGTCCCGAAGGGCCGGGGGCTGGAGGCGTCCAGGGGCGCGCGGCGGACGAGACCGCCGAAGCCGCTGGTGTCTCCGCCCGCGGCGGCGCCGAACATGTCGGCGCCCGGACGGACCGGCGCACCCGTCGGGGCCACGGCGGAGCCCTCGACGGCGCCCGGCGTCGGGCCGGACCCGCTCACCGTCACCGCTGCCCCTGCGGGCGGATCTCCTTGAAGAACGCCGAACGGGCGTCCTTCCGGCCCTCGGGCGACCAGCGGGCGCTGCTGGCGACGAGCTCGCGCGGCGCGTAGCCCTCGACCTCGCGACGCCGTGCGTTGACCCCGAGCGGCTCGTCCATGATCTTGTCGTGCAGCTTGAGGATGGCGTCCATGAGCATCTCGGGACGCGGCGGGCAGCCCGGCAGGTACATGTCGACCGGCACGATGTGGTCGACGCCCTGGACGATGGCGTAGTTGTTGAACATGCCGCCGCTGCTGGCGCACACACCCATCGCGATGACCCACTTGGGCTCGGGCATCTGGTCGTAGATCTGCCGCACGACCGGAGCCATCTTCTGGCTCACCCGCCCGGCGACGATCATCAGGTCGGCCTGGCGGGGCGACGCGCGGAAGACCTCCATGCCGAAGCGGGCGAGGTCGTAGCGGCCGGCACCGGTGGCCATCATCTCGATGGCGCAGCAGGCCAGCCCGAACGTCGCCGGCCACAGCGAGCTCTTGCGCGACCAGTTGACGACCTTCTCGACGCTCGTCAGGACGATGCCGCTCGGGATCTTCTCCTCGAGGCCCATGGCGTGTCTCCCTACCTCTCCGCGACTAGTCCCACTCGAGCCCGCCGCGCCGCCAGACGTAGGCGTAGGCGACGAACACGGTGCCGATGAACAGGGCCATCTCCACCAGGCCGAACAGGCCCAGGCTGTCGAAGGCGACGGCCCACGGGATGAGGAAGATCATCTCGATGTCGAAGACGATGAACAGCATGGCGGTCAGGTAGAACTTCACCGGGAAGCGACCGCCCCCCATCGGCTGCGGGGTGGGCTCGATGCCGCACTCGTAGGCGTCGAGCTTGGCGCGGTTGTAGCGCTTGGGCCCGATCAGTGCGGCGGACACGACGGACACGACCACGAAGCCGAAGGCCAGGGTGAACATCACCAGGAGCGGCACGTAGTTGTTCAGCACGTCCGGTCCTCCTCGGGGTGGGGGTGCGCGTGCCGCAGCGCAGGGGCGGGCGCAGCGGCCAGCCTACGTGGCCGGATCGCGCGCCGGCGCCGGGGCGTCACGCCGCCGGAGCCAGTCGGGAGAGGCCGTTGATGATGCGGTCCAGGGCATCGCCGCCGCGCGGGTCGCGCAGGTTGGCCAGCAGCTTGAGCGTGAACTTCATCAGCAGCGGCCGGGGCAGCCCGTGCCGCGTCGCCAGCGCCATGACGTGCGGATTGCCGATGAGGTGCACGAACACGCGGCCGAGCGTGTAGTAGCCGCCGTAGAGCGCCTTCATGCGCTGCGGGTAGGCCTCGAGCGCGCGCTCCCGCGACGGTCCGGACGGGCGGGCCAGGGCCTGCACCGCCACCTCCGCCGCGAGCAGCCCGGACTCCATGGCGTACGCGATGCCCTCGCCGTTGAAGGGGTTGACGGCGCCGCCGGCGTCGCCGACGAGCAGCACGCCCCGGCTGTAGTGCGGCGTGCGGCTGAAGCCCATCGGCAGCGCGCCGCCGCGGACCGGACCGGTGGCGTGGGCGTCGTCGAACTGCCACTCGCCCGGCATGCCGCCGGTCCAGCGCGCCAGCAGGTCCTTGTAGTCGGTCTTCTGCCAGGCGTTCGTGGTGTTGAGGATGCCCAGGCCGACGTTGCTCGTGCCGTCCCCGACGCCGAACACCCAGCCGTAGCCCGGCAGCAGGCTGCCGTCCTCCCCGCGCAGCTCGAGCCAGGACTCCAGCATGTCGTCGTCCGTGCGCGGGCTCTCGAAGTAGCGGCGCACGGCCACCCCCATCGGACGGTCGTCGCGCTTGGCGATGCCCAGGGCGAGCGCCAGCCGCGCGCTCGAGCCGTCGGCCGCGACCACCAGCGGCGCGCGGTAGGACCGCTCGGCCCGGTCGGGGCCCGTCCGCGCGCGAACGCCGACGACGCGGCCCTCGTCGTCGAGCAGCGGGCCGGTGACGGTCGTCAGCTCCTGCAGGCGGGCACCGGCCTTCTGCGCATGACGGACGAGCAGCTCGTCGAAGTCGAGACGGGGGCGGACGAGCCCGAAGTCGGGGTAGGTGGCGAGGTCGGGCCACGGCAGCTCGAGGCGCATGCCGCCGCCGATGATCCGCAGCCCGTGGTTGCGCAGGAAGCCGTTGGCCGGGCTGGTGTCGATGCCGAGGTCCACGAGGCTCTTGACCGCCCGCGGGGTCAGCCCGTCGCCGCAGACCTTCTCGCGCGGGAACGCCGTCTTCTCCAGCAGCAGGACGTCGAGCCCTGACTGCGCCAGCGCCCACGCCGCCGCACTGCCGCCCGGACCGGCGCCGACGACGACGACGTCCGCGTCCTGACCGACCACTGTGCGGCTCCTGCGTCTTGTGAAATCTTTCACGAGCAGTCTACGCCCGTCGCAGCCTGCCCGCCCCGCGGGTGGCGGCGCGTCCGTGCGCGCCGCGAGCGGTCGCTCAAGGGGCCGGGCGCCGTCCCCGGTGCAGCGCGACGATGCCACCGGTGAGGTCGCGCCACGCGACGTCGGCCCAGCCCGCCCGCTGGAGACGTGCGGCGAGCGCCGCCTGCGCCGGCCAGGCGCGGATCGACTCGGCGAGGTAGACGTAGGCCGCCGGGTCGCTGCTCACCCGGCTCGCCACTGCGGGCAGCGCCCGCATGAGGTACTCCACGTAGACCGTGCGGAAGGCACGCCAGGTCGGGTGGCTGAACTCGCAGACCACCAGCCGACCGCCCGGCCGGGTGACGCGCAGCAGCTCGCGCAGCGCGACGTCGACGTCCGAGGTGTTGCGCAGGCCGAACGAGATGGTCACCGCGTCGAACGACCCGTCGGCGAACGGCAGGCGCAGCGCGTCGCCGGCCACCAGCTCCACTCCCTCGTGCTCGGCGCGCCGACCCACGCGCAGCATGCCGAGCGAGAAGTCGCAGCCGACGACGTCGGCGCCGGAGCGGGCGAGGACCGCGCTGCTGGTCGCGGTGCCCGCAGCCAGGTCGAGGACCCGCTCACCGGGCACCAGCTCGAGCGCCTGCGCCACCGCCCGCCGCCAGCCGCGGTCCTGTCCCAGCGAGAGCACGGTGTTGGTCAGGTCGTAGCGGGCCGCCACCTCGTCGAACATGGCGGCCACCTCGGCCGGGTCCTTGTCGAGCGTCGCGCGCGTCATGCCGCCATTGTCCCGTGCGGGCCGCCGGCCCGCCCCTCACGCCCGGGCGGGGGTGCGTGCCCACGGCGCTGGTGGGAGGGTGCGCATGGGCCCGTCCCGTTCGGGGAGGGTGCCCTCGCGTCGCGGAGCCCCGCGACCGCACACCTGCTCACCCCGGAGGTCCCGTGACCACGCTCCGCGACGAGGACATCGTCACCACCACGACCACGACCGCCACCCTGCCCGGCGGCGACGCCGACCAGGGCGACAGCAACGAGCAGCAGGTCGACCCCGCCGGCAGCGACCCGGCCGGTGTGGACCCGGGCTCGGGCGGCGGCGACGCCGACCAGGGCGACAGCAGCGAGACGCAGGTCGACCCCGCCGGTGTGGACCCCGCGGGCAGCGACGCCGACAGCGACTCGGGCGACAGCTGAGCCTGCCCGACCTCGCCGCCGGCGCCCGCGGGCGCCGGCGGCGGCCGTCCCCCGTACCGCCGTGCCCCCCGCACCGCCCGGAGCCCCGCATGACCGCGACCTCTCCCTCCGCCCTGGCCCGCTGCACCAGCGTGTCGCCCGAGGACTTCGCCCGCGAGCACTGGTCGCGCGTCCCGCTGCTGTCGCGGGCCAAGGAGCTGCCGGCTCCCTTCGAGGACCTGCTGTCGGTGCAGGACGTGGACGAGCTCGTCGCGGACCGCGCGCTGCGCACGCCGTTCTTCCGCACGGTCAGCGAGGGCGGCGGCCTGCCGCTGCCGGTGCGGACCGTCACCGCTGGAGCGCGCCGCATCGGTGACCTCGTCGACGGCGACGCGCTCGCCGCCCAGCACGCGGCCGGCGCCACGCTGGTCCTGCAGTCGGTGCACCGCATGCACCCGCCGGTCGCGCGGTTCTGCCGCGAGCTGGCCGGCCAGCTCGGGCACGCCACCCAGTGCAACGCCTACATCACGCCGGCCGGCGAGCACCAGGGCTTCGACTTCCACCACGACACCCACGACGTGTTCGTCCTGCAGGTCAGCGGTCGCAAGCGCTGGATCGTGCACGAGCCGGTGGTCCGGCTGCCCCTGTCGAGCCAGCCGCAGGCCGGCGCGCACCTCGTGCGCGAGGGCGCCGAGCCGCTGATGGACGTCGAGCTCGAGGCGGGCGACGCCCTCTACCTGCCGCGCGGCTACGTGCACGCCGCGCTGACCACCGACGAGCACTCCGTCCACCTGACCGTCGGGGTGCTGTCCACCACCTGGTACGACGTGCTGTCCGACGCGCTGGGCCTGGCTGCAGGCGAGGAGCAGTTCCGCGACGCCCTCCCCGTGCAGCCCCTCGCCGGGCTCGGCGAGGCGCTGCCGGACCTGCTGCGGCGCGCGGCCGCCTGGCTCGAGGGGCTCCCTCCCGCCGAGCTCGAGGCGGTCGTCGCCCGCCGGCTCACCCGCGCCGTCCCGGTCGAGCCGCTGCCGCTGCTGGCCACCGCCGCCGCGGCCCGCGCGCTCCACGCCCGTACGTCGCTGCGCCCGCGGCGGGGGCTCGCGGTCGAGGTGCGCGCGGAAGGCGACGCCGTCGAGGTGGTGCTGCCCGGCCGGACCGTGGCACTGCCGGCCTTCGCCGGGCCCGCGGTGCGCCGGCTGCTGTCCGCACCGGCCACGCCGGGTGACCTGACGTCGCACGGGCTGGACGAGCCGGGCGCGCTCGTGCTGGCCCGCCGCATGCTGCGCGAGGGCGTCGTCGTCCCCGTCTAGACCGGCGCCGGGCATGCTCCTGCCGTGGACCCCGATCTCGACGCCCTGCGCGACGGCTGCTCGCGCGCGCTGGCCGGTCACGGCCCGACCCGGGCGGCCGACCTGCTCGCCACGATCCCGCCCGACACGCCGGTCGACCGGTACGGCGACGGCGGTGTGGTGGCCGAGCTGGAGAGCGAGGTCGCCGGACTGCTCGCGCTGCCGGCCGCGGCGTACCTGCCGAGCGGCACGATGGCGCAGCAGTCCGTCCTGCGGGTGCACGCGGCGCGGCGCGGTCGGCGCACCGTCGTGTTCCACCCTCAGTCGCACCTCGACCGGCACGAGGGCCGGGCGCTGGAGCGGCTGCACGGCCTGGTCGGGCGACCCACCGGCGACCGCGACCGGCTGCTCGCCCTCGACGACCTGACGGCCGTCGCCGAGCTCCCGGCGGCCCTGGTGCTCGAGCTGCCGCAGCGCGACCTCGGCGGCCAGCTGCCCGCGTGGGACGACCTGCAGGCCCAGACCGCGTGGGCCCGGGACCGCGGGGCGGCGGCCCATCTCGACGGCGCGCGGCTGTGGGAGGCCTGCGCCGGCTACGGCCGCTCCCCCGCCGAGGTCGCCGCGCTGTTCGACACGGCGTACGTCAGCTTCTACAAGGGTCTGGGTGCGCTGGCCGGCTGCTGCCTGGCCGGGCCGCAGGACGTCGTCGCCGAGGTCCGGGAGTGGCGCTCCCGGATGGGCGGCACGCTGTTCGGCCTGTGGCCCGGCGCTGCCTCGGCCCTGACCTGCCTGCGGCGCCGCCTGCCGCGGATGCCGGCGTACCTCGACCACGCCCGGGCCGTCGCCACCGCCGTCCGCGACCTGCCGGGCGTCACCGTCGTCCCCGACCCGCCGCAGGCGCCGATGCTCCACCTGCTCCTGCGGACGACCTCAGAGGCCTTCACCGCCGCGGCCCGCTCCCTGGCCGAGCAGGAGGGGCTGTGGACCTGGCCGCGCGCGGCGACGACCGGTGACCCCGGCGTGGTGCGCGTCGAGCTCCCGGTCGGGGACGCCACCCTCGAGCTGTCCCCGACCGAGGTCCGCGCGGCGGTGCGCGCCCTGAGCGGCGGCTAGACCGCGCCCACGACTAGACCGTGCCCGCTGCGGTCGGGTCGTGCGCGGACTCGGCGGCGACGATCCGGCCGTCCCGGACGTCCTCCGCCCAGTGGCAGGCGACGCGGTGCCCCGGCGCGAGCTCCCGCAGCGCCGGCACCTCGTCGTCGCAGCGCGTGGGCTGCCGGAACGGGCAGCGGGTGTGGAAGCGGCAGCCCGGCGGAGGAGCGGCCGGTGACGGGAGGTCGCCGGCGAGCAGGATGCGCTCGCGGCGGTCCTCGACCTCGGGGTCCGGCACCGGGATCGCCGAGATCAGGCTGATCGTGTACGGGTGCAGCGGCTGGAGGTACAGCTGCTCGCTCGGCGACTGCTCGACGAGCGCGCCGAGGTACATGACGCCGATCTCGTCGCTGATGTGCCGCACCACGGCCAGGTCGTGGGCGATGACGACGTAGGTCAGCCCCAGCCGCTCCTGGAGCTCCTCCAGCAGGTTGACGACCTGGGCCTGCACGGACACGTCGAGAGCGGACACCGGCTCGTCGGCGATGACGAGATCGGGCTCGAGGGCGATCGCGCGGGCGATGCCGATGCGCTGTCGCTGGCCGCCGCTGAACTCGTGCGGGTACTTCGCCGCGGCCGTCGAGGGCAGACCGACCAGGCCGAGCAGCTCGCGCACCCGGGCCCGCCAGGCCGTCGGGCCGCCGTCGAGCCGGTGCGCACGCATCGGCTCGACGAGCAGCGACTCGACGTCCTGGCGCGGGTCCAGGCTCGCCATCGGGTCCTGGAACACCATCTGCATGCGCCGACGGGACCGGCGCAGCTCCTCGGGGCTGAGCGTGGTCAGGTCGACGCCGTCGAAGCGGACGGAGCCGCCCGTCGGCTCCACCAGGCGCAGGACGGCCCGCCCGAGCGTGGACTTGCCGCAGCCGGACTCCCCGACCAGACCCAGGGTCGTCCCCCGGCGGACGTCCAGGCTGATGCCGTCGACCGCCCGCACGTGACCGACCGTGCGCTGCAGCAGGACGCCGGAGCGGATGGGGAAGTGGACCTCGAGGTCGCGCACCTCGAGCAGCACGTCGCCGCCGCCGGTCACAGCGCTGCTCCCGGCGGCGGGACGGGGTGCACGCACCGCAGCCGGTGCTCGGGCCGGACGTCGTCGAGCGTCAGCTCGAGGTCGGGCACCAGGCAGTCGGCGTCCTGCGCCGAGCAGCGCGGCGCGAAGGCGCAGCCGCGCTCCCAGGGCAGCACGTCCGACGCCGAGCCGGGGATGGGGGTGAGCTGGCCGCCGCGGACGGCGTCCAGCCGGGGGATGGAGCGCAGCAGGCCCCCGGTGTACTGGTGCCGGGGGGACGCGAACAGCTCCCGTCGGCCGGCCCGCTCGACGACGCGCCCGGCGTACATGACGTTGACCTCGTCGCAGATGCCGGCCACCACCCCGAGATCGTGCGTGATCATGATCATGGCCGTCCCGGTCTCGGCGACCAGCTGCTTGAGCAGCTCGAGCACCTGCGCCTGGATGGTCACGTCGAGCGCGGTCGTGGGCTCGTCGGCGATGAGCAGCCGGGGCTTGCAGGCCAGCGCGATGGCGATGAGGGCGCGCTGGCGCATGCCGCCGGACAGCTGGTGGGGGTAGTCCTTGAGCCGCCGGGCCGGGTCGGGGATGCCCACCCGCTCCAGCAGCGACTCGGCCTCGTCGCGGGCCTGTCCGCGGTCCATCCCGGCGTGCCGGCGCAGCACCTCGGTGACCTGGGTGCCGACGGGCACCACGGGGTTGAGCGAGGTCATCGGGTCCTGGAACACCATGGCGATGTCGCGGCCGCGCAGCTCGCGCAGCTCGTCGGAGGACAGCGCCAGCAGGTCCTGTCCCTCGAACAGCACCTCCCCCTCGACCTCGACCCCGCGCGGAGCCAGCAGCCCCATGACCGCGAGGGAGGTCACGGACTTGCCGCAGCCCGACTCGCCGACCAGGCCGACGACCTGGCCCGGCGCCACGTCGAAGCTCACGCCGTCGACAGCCCGCACCGGCGCCCGTCCACGGCGGGTGAAGCGCACCTGCAGGTCGCGCACCGACAGCAGGGGCGTCCCCTCGCGGCGGCGGGCGGCCAGCGTCACCGCGGGGACCGTCATCGCCGGAACTTCGGGTCGAGCGCCTCGCGCAGCGCCTCGCCGAGCAGCGTGAAGCCCAGCGCGGTCAGGGCGATGAGCAGACCCGGCAGCAGAGCCAGCTGGGGATCGGTCTCCAGGCGGTTCTGGCTCTTGACGAGCATGCGCCCCCACTCGGCGACGGTCGGGTTGGGCTCGCCGAGACCGAGGTAGCTCAGCGCCGCCACCTCGATGGTCGCGGTGGCGAGCACCAGGGTGGCCTGCACGATGACCGGCCCGAGGCTGTTGGGCAGCATGTGGCTGAGCACGACGGTGCGCCGCCGCAGGCCGAGCGAGGAGGCGGCCAGCACGTAGTCGGCGTTGCGCTGCGCGAGCAGCGATCCGCGCAGCAGGCGGGCGAAGATGGGCACCTGCGCCGCCGCGATGGCGATCATGACCGAGATGGACGTGCGGCCCAGGACGGCGGCCACGCTCACGGCGAGCAGCAGGCTCGGGATGGACAGCAGGACGTCGACCACGCGCATGAGCACCACGTCGACCCAGCCGCCGATGCCTCCGGCGAGCAGCCCGATGAGCGCGCCGACGGCGAGCCCGAGCCCGGTCGACACCACGCCGATGATGAGGGACTGGCGAGCGCCGAAGAGCAGCTGGGTGTAGAGGTCGGAGCCGAACGCGTCGAGCCCGAGCAGGTGGTCGGCGGACGGCCCCGGCACGTCGGACGGCGTGACCTGGTTGCCCCACTGGGCGCCGGCAGGGGCGTACGGCGCGAGCAGCGGTGCGAACAGCGCCACGAGCACGAAGACGACGACGATGAGCGCACCGGTGATCGCGAACGGGTCGCGGCGCAGCCGCTGCAGGGCGCCGCGCCACAGGCTGGTGCCGTGCTCGTCGACGGTGGCGGTCGGGCCCTCGAGCGGGTCGCCGGCCGCGCTGCCGGCACCGGGCGCGATGAGCGTCACGACACCCTCACCCGTGGGTCGATGACGCCGTACAGGACGTCGACGGTCAGGTTGATCAGGGCGTACATCAGGGCGATGGCCAGGATGAAGCCCTGCAGCACCGGGTAGTCGAGCAGCGTGATGGCGTCGAACAGCGTCGCCCCCAGGCCGTTGATGGCGAACACCGTCTCGGTGAGCACCGCACCGGACAGCAGCAGCCCCGCCTGCAGCCCGACGGTCGTCACCACCGGCAGCAGCGCGTTGCGGAGCACGTGCCGGCGGCTGATGGTGCTGCGCAGCAGGCCCTTGGCCTCGGCCGTGCGGACGTAGTCCTCCCCGGTGACGTCCAGGACCGCGGCCCGGGTGATCCGCACGATGATGGCCAGCGGGATGGTGCCCAGCGCCACGGCCGGCAGGACGAGGTGCAGCAGCGCGTCCCACGCGGCGTCCCACTCCTGCGTGAGGATCCCGTCGAGCAGGTAGAAGTCGGTGATGTGCGTGGCGTCGATGCGCGGGTTCTGCCGACCTGACGTCGGGAAGACGCCGAGGAAGTCGAGCGGGCCGACGCCGATGGCGAAGACGAGCTTGAGCAGGTAGGCGAGGAAGAAGACCGGCACCACGACACCGAGCAGCGAGGCGCCGACCGTGAGGTTGTCCAGGGCGGTCCCGTGCCGCCGTGCGGCGAAGTAGCCGAGCGGGATGCCGAGGGCCACCGCGAACGCCAGCGCGCAGACGGCCAGCTCGGCGGTGGCGGGGAAGCCGTTCTGGAACAGGTCGACGACCGGCTGGCCGGTCTGGGTCGACGACCCGAAGTCACCGCGCAGCAGCGCGCCGACGTAGCTGAAGTACTGCTCGTGCAGCGGCCGGTCGAAGCCGTAGAGCCGGGTGACGTTCTCGACGCTGCGCGCGGTGGCGCGCTGGCCGAGCAGCGCCCGGGCGGGATCGCCCGGCAGTGCCCGCACCCAGGCGAACAGCAGCAGGCTGAGCCCGATGAGCACCGGCACCATGAGCGCCAGGCGCCGCAGGACGAACTGCAGCACGCGCGTGTCCTCCTCGTGCTCGGTGGGCGGTCAGACCGTGGCCGGGCCCGGGACGGTGTCGTCCCGGGCCCGGCGACGGGTCGCTACTCCTCGACGGTGACGTTGTTCCAGACCTCGTCCTGCACGGGCGAGGGCTGGTAGCCCTTCACCTCGGGCGCGAAGGCCAGGGACGGCACCGGGTGCGCGATCGGCACACCCGGCAGGAACTCCATGACCTGCTTGTTGATCTCCTCGTACAGCGGCGTCTGCTCCTCGCGCGTCGCGACCCCGCGGGCCTCGGTCAGCGCGGTGAACAGCTCGGGGTTGTCGAAGCCCCACTCGTCGGTCTTCTGACCGAAGAAGACGCCGAGGAAGTTGTCGGTGTCGTCGTAGTCACCGGTCCAGCCGAGCAGGTGGATGCCGTGGTTCGGGCTGCCGGTCACCTTGTCGAGGTAGTCCGGGCTCCACTGGTCGGCGACGGGGGTGACCTTGATGCCGACGGCCTCGAGCTGCGAGCGGATCGCGACGAAGGTGTCCTCCGGCGTGGGCATGTACGGGCGGGAGACACCGGTCGGGTAGTTGAACTGCAGCGTGAGGTTGGACTGGCCGGCCTCGGCGAGCAGCTGCTTGGCCTTCTCGGGGTCGTGCTCGTAGGTCGTGACCTCGTCGGTGAAGCCGGCCACGGACTCGGGCTGGAAGGTGACCGCGACCTTGCTGCCCTCGGGCAGCGACTGCGTGACGACCGCCTCCTTGTCGATGGCGTGCGCGATCGCCTGGCGGACCTTGAGGTCCTTGAGCGCAGGGACGGCCTGGTTGAAGGCGAGGTAGAGGATGTTGAACGGGTCGCGGTTCTCGATCTGGAACCCGTCCTCCTCGAGGCCCTTCAGGTCGCCGGGCGCGACGAGGTCGTAGCCGTCGATCTCGCCGTTGATGAGCGCCTGGCGGCGGGCGTTGCCGTCGTCGATCGTGCGGACGACGACGCGGTCGACCTTGGCCTTGTCACCCCAGTAGTCCTCGTAGGGGACCAGGCTGACCTGCTGGCCGCGCTGCCACTTCTCGAACGTGAAGGGCCCGGTGCCGGTCGGGTGCTCGGTGGCGTAGGCGCTGAAGCGCACGTCGTCCTCGGTGCCGCCGACGTTGTCGGCGTCGTGCTCCTCCATCGCGGCGGGGCTCTGCATCGAGAACGCCGGCAGGGACATGGCCTGCACGAACCCGGCGAAGGGCTGCGTGAGCGTGATGGTGGCGCTCGTCGCGTCGTCGGCGGCGCAGGACTCGTAGATGCCCTTGGGGTTGGTGTCGGCGAAGCCGCGGAACAGCTTGCCGTAGTAGTAGGAGAGGTTCTCCGACTGCAGCAGGCCCTTCCAGTTGTACCAACGGTCGAAGTTGGCGCAGACGGCCTCGGCGTCGAACTTCTCGCCGTCGTGGAAGGTCACGTCGTCGCGCAGCGTGAACGTGTAGCTGAGCCCGTCCTCGGACGTCTCCCACTCCGTGGCCAGCAGCGGCGCCGGCTTGGCCGTGCCGGGCTCGGTCCCGACCAGCCCCTCGAAGATCTGCCGCGCCACGCGGAAGGTCTCCCCGTCGCTCGCGAACGCCGGGTCGAGCGAGACCGGGTCGGAGGACGCCGCGAAGACGAAGGTGCCTCCTGTGGCACCACCGCTCTTCTCACCTCCGGCGCTCGGCTCCTCCCGCTCGCTCTCCGCGCAGCCGGCCAGGGCGACCGCGGCCGCCCCCAGCACAGCCGCGACCCGGAACGACCTGCTTGTCGTCCTGCGCATGCCTTCACCTCGTGTTCTGCGGTCCTCGGCCGGTCCGCGCGGTGAGCCGCACGCTAGCCCGCAGGCCCCTTCGCGGGACACCCTCCCGGCTGCAGCATGGTCACGATCTGGGAACGGCGGCGCTGCGGTCCGCACAGCGGTGATCGGCCGCTCGCCGTACGGTGGAGGGGATGACGACGCTCTGCGCGCAGTCCTCGCGCGAGCGCGAGGAGCCGCTCACGGCCACGGCCAGCCGCGTGGACCGGTGGCTGCTCGTCGAGCACCGCGGCGCCTGGGGACCGGAGAGCGTGCCGACCCGGCGGATGGGCCGTCCGGTGGCGAGCGCGCTCGCGGCAGCGGCGAACGGCGCGCACGCCCGGCTGGTGCTGGTGCGCCGCCCGGCCCGTGCCCCGCACGCCCACGGTCGCGAGGTGTTCGCGGTCGACAGCCGCCCGGGGCACGAGCGGGTCCTCGCCCGGCACGTCGCGGACGACGCCGAGCTGGTGCACCTCGTCCCGCCGTACGGGACGGCCTCGGCGGAGGGCTGGGAGGTCCTCGACGGGCCGCTGTACCTGGTGTGCACGCACGGGCGGCACGACCGCTGCTGCGCGCTGCGCGGCCGTCCGGTGGCGGGTGCGCTGGCGGGGCGGCACCCGGAGCGCACCTGGGAGTGCACCCACATCGGCGGCGACCGCTTCGCCGCCAACGTGGTGGTGCTGCCCGACGGGCTCTACCTGGGCCGGGTGGAGGCCGACGAGGTGGTGCGGATCGCCGACGACCTGGCCGCCGGTGTGCTGCCCGCGGGGCGGGTCCGCGGGCGCAGCAGCCTGTCGCTGCCCGCCCAGGCCGCCCAGCAGTTCGCCCGGGAAGCGAGTGGACGCTGGGGTCGCGACGACCTGCAGCCGGTCGTGCAGGAGCCCGCAGGCGCGGACACCTGGCGGGTCGTGCTGAGCGGCCGCGAGGCACCGGTGCCCGACGTGGAGGTCGTGGTGCGCTACGACCGGACCGGCGACGGCGTCCGCAGCCTGCTCACCTGCGGAGCGCTCGAGGCCAGGCCCGCGCCGGTGTTCCGGCAGGTTGCGCTGACGGCGCTCCCGCCCGCACTCGGCGGCCGGTAGGGATCACTCCTCGAGACGGGCCCGCCGCGCCTCGCGGTCGGCCCGGCGCTGGTCGGCGCGGGCCATGGACGCTGCGGTGAACGCGTCGCGCTGGCGGCGCAGCAGGACCAGGCTCAGCAGCGCCGACAGCAGGACCGCCGCTCCGACGGCGAGCAGCCCGTCGAGCCCGAGAGCGGTCAGCAGCAGGTAGGAGGCGAGCAGCAGCACCACCCGCAGCGCCGAGTAGACGAGGAAGGCCCGCCACGGGGACGGCGCCTGCGGGCTGTTCACGCAGTCCAGCGTACGGCGGGACCTCTGGGGCGTACCCTCGCGCTCCCCGCGTCCCTCCGGAGGTCCCGTGCTGTACGGCAGCGGTGTGCTGGCCCTGGTGGAGCTGGGGCTGCTCGTCTACTGCGTCCTGAACGTCATCACGACGCCGGAGGCCGAGGTCCGCAACCTCCCCAAGCTGCTCTGGCTGGTGCTGGTCGTCCTCATCCCGATCGTCGGCAGCATCGCGTGGCTGGTCGCCGGACGACCGCAGAAGGCGGCGGTCGCGCGGCCGCCCAGGGTCGAGCGCGCTCGGGCCGCCTCCCCCGACGACGACGAGGCGTTCCTGCGCAGCCTGCGCGAGCGGGCCGAGCGGCAGCGGCGGGCCGAGCAGGAGCGGCGGGCCGGCGAGCAGGAGTGAGCCCGCCACGGCGGGATCACCAGGCGGTCGCCGTGCGTTGTCTCCGGCAGGGACGACGACAGGAGGTCGGCACGGTGGTGGTCTTCGGTCTGGTGTCGCTGCTCGCGATGGTCTACGCGATGGTCGACGTCACGCGCACCCCCGGTGCTCAGGTCCGGACGCTGCCCAAGCCGCTGTGGTACCTGCTGCTGCTCGTCATGCCGCTCGTGGGCGCGGTGGCATGGCTGCTGGTCGGCCGGCCGAAGCCCGGTGACGCGAGCCCGGCGCCCGCACCGCCGGCCCGGCCGATCGCGCCGGACGACGACGAGGACTTCCTGCGCGAGCTGCGCCGCCGCCGGCAGGACCCGCGGGACGACGCAGCCTGACGGTGGGACCAGCCTGACGCTCACGAGCCGTAGGAGTGCAGCCCCACGACGAAGATGTTGACCACGTAGTAGTCGATGACGAGCGCCCCGGCGGCGGCCACGCCGATCCACGCCGCCTTGGTGCCCTTCCACCCGGCCGTCGCGCGAGCGTGCAGGTAGCCGGCGTACAGCACCCAGGTGATGAACGACCAGGTCTCCTTGGGGTCCCAGCCCCAGTAGCGGCCCCAGGCCGCCTCGGCCCAGATCGCGCCGGCGATGATCGCGAAGGTCCAGACCGGGAAGGCGAAGGCGATGACGGCGTACGACACCCGGTCCAGGGCCTGCGCCGCCGGCAGGGCCGCGCCCATCGACACCGGGAAGCGCGGCGTGCCGCCCGCGGCGAGCTGGTCGTCGTGGCGCACCCGCAGCAGGTAGAGCAGCGCGACGACGCCGGACAGCAGGAACGCGCCGGACGACAGGATCGCCGCGAAGACGTGGATCTTGATCCAGTACGAGTCGAGCGCCGGGACGAGCGGGCCCGCGGCCGTGTAGAGGACCGTCCCCGCGAGGCCGAGGTAGAGCACGGCCGGCACCATGACGAAGGCCCCGAGGGCGCGGTCGACCCGGCCCGTCGCGACCAGCGCCAGGAAGATCGTCACGGCCATGAGGGCCACCATGGACGAGAACTCGTACATGTTGCCCCACGGCGTGCGGTCGGCGGCCATGCCGCGGGTGACCACCGATCCGACGTGCACGACGACCCCGCCGACCGCGAGCAGCAGGCCGAGGGCGCCGGCGCGGCTCCCCCGCACCGCGGGCGCGGGCGGGGCCGGCTCGGGCGCTCGGGCGTACGCCGTCGGACCACCGGCTCCGGCCATCGCCCGGGTGCGGGCGGCGGCCGCCTCGCGCAGCGACATCCCCGCGGCGGTGGCCTCGGCGACCCGCCGCGAGCGGCGGGCGGCCTGCTCGCCGGCGAAGGCGAGCATCGACAGGGCGTAGAGCAGGACGGTGACCACGAACAGCCGGTCGCTGAGCTGGGCCAGGGCGACGTCCGTCACGCGTTCTCCTCGACAGGTCGGGCAGGCTCACGGACAGGTCCGGCGGGGCGCAGGCGCTCGACGAGGGCGGCGAACTCCGCGTCGAAGGCCTCGGGGCCGGTGCGCGCGAGCCCGCCGGCCTCGATCACCGTACGGCCCGGGGCCTCGCCGCCGACCTGCGGGACGGCCCGCAGCCACAGCCGGCGGCGCCGGACGAACAGCGACAGGCAGAGCCCGACGACCATCCCGGCGCTGGCGGCGAGGGCGACGAGCTTGCCCGGGTCCTGGGTCACCTGGAAGGTCGCCCACTCGGTGGTCTCGACGAAGGTCAGACTGCCGCCGCCGGGCAGCTGCCAGGTCTGCCCCTCGGCCAGCTTGACCGGCGTGATCGGCGAGCTGCCGTCGCTGATCGGCTCGAGCCGGGAGCGGTCGTCGAGGGAGTAGACCGACTGCGGCCGGCCGTCGTCGAGACCGATGTCGCCCCGGTAGCCCAGCACGGTGAGCGCCGGGTTCTCGGGGGCCGGGTAGACCGAGGTCACCCGACCGGTCTCCGGGTCCTGCACGGTCGTCGGGGTGAACACGCCCTCGAAGGCGAGCTGCTCGCCCGCCGCGTCCGGCACCTTGATGGTGCAGGTCGACAGGAAGGTGGTGCCCTGCGGCAGGCAGACGACGGTCTGCTCGAGCCGGTTGCCCTCGACGTCGGTGACGACGACCTTCGGCGCGTATCCGTGCCCGAGCAGGTAGGTCTTCGCGCCGTCCACCTCGAGCGGGTGGTTCACGCGCAGCTCGTAGGGCCGGGTCGGCTCGTCGAAGGAGTCGGAGACGCGCAGCCGGGCCAGGAACGTCAGGGCCTTGCCGTCCTCGGCGTAGGTGGCCGCGAAGTCGTCCAGCACGAAGCTGAACGGCACGAGGCGCTCGGCGTCGAAGCGCCGGCCCGGCGAGAGGTCGTCGTAGGCGAACACGGTGTTGGCGAAGCCGTCGCCCTCCTTGACCAGCACCGTGCCCTTGAAGCCGAACAGCCCGCCCATCGCGATGCCGACGAGCAGCACGACCAGGGACACGTGGAACAGCAGGTTGCCGGTCTCCCGCAGGTAGCCCTTCTCGGCCGACAGCGCGTGCCCGCCGCCGGGCACCTCGGCGGTGACGACCCGCCAGCGGCTGCGCCGCAGCGCGCGGCGGGCGTCGGCCAGCACCTGCGCGGACGGCACGTCGGCCGACCAGCGGTCGTGGGCGGGCAGCCGCGACAGCACGCGCGGGACCTCCGGCGGCGCGCTGACCAGCGCCCGGGCGTGCAGGCGCAGCCGCGAGGACAGGCAGCCGATCAGCGAGACGAACAGCAGCAGGTAGATGGCCGCGAACCACGGCGAGGCGAACACGTCGAACATCGACAGCCGGTCGAGCAGGGGCGCGAGGGTCGGGTGGTCGGCGAACCAGGTCGAGACCTCGACCGGGTTGAGCGTGCGCTGCGGCAGGAACGACCCGGGCACGCTCGCGAGGGCGAGCAGGAACAGCAGCAGCAGCGCCGTGCGCATGCTCACCAGCTGCCGCCACGCCTGCCGCACCGGAGCGGTCAGCGAGGCGCGAGGGGCGCTCCGCGGGGCGGGCGCCGTGGACAGGCGGGTGGCCTCGTCGGCAGTCGGCTCCCCGGTCGGCCCGGTGTCGGGATCGACGGTCGGGTCGGCGCTCCGCCCGGCGGTGGGGTCGACCGTGGGGTCGGCGGTCGGCCCGGCGGTGGAGGTCACTCAGACCGCCGTCTCGAAGCCGGAGACCCAGCCGCGCAGGTCCGCGACCACGGCCGACCACAGGCCGCTGACCAGCAGCAGCCCGACCAGCACGAGCAGCCCGCCGCCGATCCGCATGACGACGGCGTAGTGGCGCTTGACGACGGCGAAGGCTCCGAGGGCGCGGGAGAAGGCCAGGCCGGTCAGGACGAACGGGATCCCGAGCCCCGCGCAGTAGGCGGCGGTGAGCAGCGCCCCGCGGCCGGCGCTGGCCTCGCGGTAGGCGAGCGTCTGCACGGCGGCCAGGGTCGGACCGAGGCACGGCGTCCAGCCCACCCCGAACAGCACGCCGAGCACCGGCGCGCCGGCCAGGCCGGGTGACGGCAGCCGGTGGAGGCGGACCTCGCGCTGCAGTCCGGGCACGAGCCCGAGGAAGGCCAGCCCGAGCAGGATGGTGAGCAGGCCCAGGCCGATGTCGACGGCGTCCTGGTGCACGGCCAGCGCGGAGCCCAGCCCCCCGAACAGCGCCCCGCTGGTGACGAACACGGCGCTGAAGCCGGCGACGAACAGCACCGAGCCGACGAGCACGCGCGACCGGCGGGCGGTCGGGGCCGGAGCGGGAGGTGCCTGGGCGGCCCGGACCAGGACGTCCCCCGCCGGCGCGCCGGCGTCGTCCGGACGCGGACGGCTGGCTGCGAGCTGCTCGCCCGACAGCCCGGTGACGAACGACAGGTAGCCCGGCACCAGCGGCAGCACGCACGGCGACAGGAAGGAGACCAGACCGGCGATCGCCGCCACCGGCATGGCGACCAGCAGCGAGCCGTCGGTCACCGCCTCGACGAAGGTGTCGGCAACGCTCATCGGGCGCTCACCGGGCGCTGACCGTGTGCGCTCACCGGGCGCTCTGCGCGACCGGCGCTCACGTCTCGGCCGCGATCTGCTCGACCGGCGCCAGCAGCTCGGACAGGCGCACCTCGCCGGCGAAGAAGCCGGCGATGCGGCCCTCGCGGTCCAGGACCAGCGTCGTCGGCGGCGTCTGCGGGACGACCTTCCGGAACTGCAGCAGCAGCCGGCCCGGCTGGTCGTGCAGCGAGGGGTAGGGGACCTGCTGGCGGCGCTCGAAGGCCTGCGCCGGCGAGCGCTCGTCCTTGACGTTGACCCCGACGAAGCGCACCCCCGACGACGCGGTGCGGGCCGCGACCTCGTTGAGGGTGCGCGCCTCCGACCGGCAGGGGGCGCACCAGGAGGCCCAGAAGTTCAGGACGACGACCGAGCCGCGCAGGTCGCTGACGTCGAGCGGCTCGCCGTCGAGCGTCGTGCCGGCCAGTGCCGGAGCCGGCTGCCGGTCGGCCACGGCGATGACGCCGTCGTCACCGGTGTCCAGCGCCTCCAGCTGGGGCGACCGCGGTCCCTGCGCCGAGGCGCTGTCGCCGCTGCACCCGCTCAGCGCGAGCACGCAGGCGAGGGCGGCCGCCACAGCGGCCGGACGTCGGGGCACCCGCCCATTGTCCCCGACCGCGCCCCCGGGCTCCTGCTGGGGCCGACCCTGCCGCGGCGCGCCCCGACCGGTGGCGTCGTCCGTCACGGCGCCGCCGGCCCCCTGCGGCCTCCGCTGCTAGGCGCCCGCTCCCGGACGCCGGGACGCAGCACCGGCCGGCTCGCTGTAGGTCACCGTGACGATCCGGTCGTCGTCCCACGTGATGCTGGTCAGCGAGGCCAGCCCGCACTGCCTCCGGTCGGGCCGGTGCCACAGCTTGCGACCCTCGGCGTAGCGGCGGGCCGTCCAGATCGGCAGCTGGTGGCTCACGCACACCGCCTCGTGCCCGAGCACCAGGTCACGGGCGCTCAGCGCAGCGGCGAGCATCCGCCGGGCGACGACGACGTAGGGCTCGCCCCAGCTCGGGACGAACGGGTTGCGCAGGTGGTGCCAGTACTGCGGGCGCTTGAGGACACCGTCGCCGACCCCCACCTGCTTGCCCTCGAAGACGTTCTCGCTCTCGATCAGCCGCTCGTCGGTGCGGATGTCGAGCCCGAGCATCTCCGCCGTGGGGCGGGCGGTCTCCTGCGCCCGCTGCAGCGGCGAGGCGATGACGGCGGTGACGTCGCGCCCCTCCAGCGCCTTTGCGGCGTCGACGGCCATCTGCCGGCCGTCGTCGGACAGCCGGAAGCCGGGCAGCCGGCCGTACAGCACGGCGTCGGGGTTGTGCACCTCGCCGTGGCGCAGGAGGTGCACGGTCGTACGCGTCATGTCGCATCCTTCGCCGTCGGAGGTGAGACCAGCTCGGGCGCGTCCACGGCTGCGGCGGCCCGGGCGGCGTGCGGCAGCGCGTCTGCTACCCGTTCCAGCGCCGCGTCATCGTGCGCGGCGCTGACGAACCACGACTCGTACGCGCTCGGCGGCAGGTAGACGCCGCGCGCGAGCATCTCGTGGAAGAAGGCCCGGTAGGCCAGGACGTTCTGCTGGGAGGCGGTGGCGTAGTCGACGACGGCGTGGTCGGCGAAGAAGATGCTGAACAGGCTGCCGGCCCGGTTGACCCGGTGCGGCACCCCGGCGCTCGTGAGCGCCTCGGACGCCAGCCGCCCGACCGTCTCGGCCGCGGCGTCGACGCGGTCGTAGACCTCGGCCGTGCACTGCTCGAGCGTCGCCCGGCCCGCCGCCACCGCCAGCGGGTTCCCCGACAGCGTGCCGGCCTGGTAGACGGGGCCCTGCGGCGCGAGCCGGGCCATCACGTCGGACCGGCCGCCGAAGGCCGCCGCCGGCAGCCCGCCGCCCATCACCTTGCCGAAGGTGAACAGGTCCGGCGCGACCCCCTCGAGACCGAAGTGGCCGGCGCGGCTGACCCGGAACCCGGTCATCACCTCGTCGAGGACGAGCAGCGCGCCGTACTGCTCGCACAGCGCCTTCAGCCCCGCGTTGAAGCCGGGCAGCGGCGGGACGACGCCCATGTTGGCCGCCGCCGCCTCGGTGATGACGACCGCGATGGCGTCGCCTTCCTGCTCGAACGCCGTCCGGACCGCCGACAGGTCGTTGTAGGGCAGCACGATGGTGTCGGCCGTCGTCGCACCGGTGACGCCCGGGGTGTCGGGCAGCCCGAGGGTCGCGATGCCGCTGCCCGCGCTGGCCAGCAGCGCGTCGACGTGGCCGTGGTAGCAGCCGGCGAACTTGACCACCTTGGTGCGGCCGGTGAAGCCGCGGGCCAGGCGGATCGCCGACATGGTGGCCTCGGTGCCGGAGTTGACCAGGCGCACCTGCTCCACGGGCGCCACCCGGTCGACGAGAGTCTCGGCCAGCTCCACCTCGCCCCGGCTGGGCGTGCCGAAGCTCGTCCCCCGCGCCGCGGCGGTGCGCAGCGCCTCGACCACCGCCGGGTGGGCGTGGCCCAGGATGATCGGCCCCCAGGAGCAGACCAGGTCGACGTACTCGCGGCCGTCCTCGTCGACGAGGTAGGGCCCGCGGCCCTCCACCATGAAGCGCGGCGTCCCGCCGACCGCCTGGAAGGCGCGCACGGGGCTGTTGACGCCGCCCGGGATCACCTCGCGGGCGCGGTCGAACAGCGCCGAGCTGGCGGGCGCCTCGAAGGGGAAGGTCATGGCGGCCATCCTGCCCGTCCGGACCGGACGGCGCGCCGCCAGGGTCGCGGACCGCCGCTCAGCCGCTGCGGTCCGGCCCGGGCTGCGAGGGGTCGGGCGTCATGACCATGAACGTCGCGCCGTCCGGGTCGGCCAGGCACGCCATCCGGCCGTACGGCGTGTCGAACGCGGGCGCGAGGACCGTCCCGCCGGCGCCCTGCGCGGCCGACACGGCAGCGTCGACGTCGGCGGTCGCGAAGTAGACGAGCCAGTGGCTGGGTGTCCCGTCGGGCAGGCCCATCAGCCCGCCGATGCCGCCCAGCGCGTGCGGCTCGGTGGAGAGCGCGAAGGTGGTGTAGTCGGCCCCGGCCATCTCGACCGCCTCGTAGGCGTAGCCGAACAGCGCGCCGTAGAAGGACCGGGCGGCGTCGGGGTCGGTCGAGCGCAGGTCCTCCCAGACCAGGCCGCCGGGCTCGTTGACTCGTCCGGCGCCGATCATCGTGCCGGCCTGCCAGAGGCCGAAGACGGCGCCGGAGGGGTCGGTCAGGATCGCCATGCGCCCGAGCGGGCCGACGTCCATGACGGGGCCGAGGACACTGCCGCCGTGCTCCGTCGCCCGCGCGACCACCCCGTCGGCGTCGTCGGTCGCGAGGTACAGCGTCCAGGCCGCCCGGGCGCCCTGCTGCACCGGACCGATGCCGGCGACCATCTGCCCGCCGGACTCCGCGGTGACGTAGCCGCCCCACTGCTCCTCGGGCTCCGGGACCGTCCAGCCGAGGACGGCGGTGTAGAAGGCGCCGCTGGCGCGGACGTCGGTGGCCATCACGTCGGCCCAGCACGGGACGCCGCTCGGCCAGGGCGAGGTGCGGATGCTCATGCCCGCAACCCAACTCCGCAGGGCGGTCGCTGTCCAGCCCCGCCACCCCCGTCGCGATCATGGAGGTCCGGCACACCCGCCGCGCTCGGCCGGCGTGTCACGAGCCCATGGTCGGCGCGAGAGCCGGGTGACCAGCCGTCGCTCAGCCGATCTCGAAGCACGCGGTCATCGCCCGGACCATCAGCGGCACGTCGAGCGAGGAGGCGAGCTCCCGGCAGGAGTGCATGGCGAGCATCGGGGACCCGACGTCGACCGTCGACAGGCCCAGCCGCATCGCGGTGAGCGGCCCGATCGTCGACCCGCACGGCAGGTCCGCGCGGGTGACGAAGTGCTGCAGCGGGACGCCCGCGTCGGCGCAGCGGGCGGCGAACCAGCTGCCGCTGCGGGCGTCGGTGGCGTACGACTGGTTGGCGTTGAGCTTGAGCACCGGTCCACCGCCGAGCACCGGCGCGTGGGAGGGCTCGTGCCGCTCGCCCTGCGTGGGGTGCGTCGCGTGGGCCATGTCGGCGCTGACCAGGTGGGAGCGCGCGATCGTCACCGGCAGGTCCTGGGGGTCGGTCGCCCCCGTCGCCGCGACGAGGCGGGCGAGGACGTCCTCGAGGAACGAGCCGCGGGCGCCCTCCATCGAGCCGCTGCCGACCTCCTCGTGGTCGTTGGCGACGAGCAGCTGCGTGTGGGCCGCCGGGGCGGCGCCGAGCAGTGCGGTCGTGGCGCTGTGGCAGGAGCCGAGGTTGTCCAGCCGCGGCGCCGCGACCCAGGAGCCGTCGGCGCCGGTCGCGGCGGAGGGCTGCGAGTCGGCCAGCACCAGGTCGTGCCCGAGCACGTCCCCGACGTCGACCCCCGCGACGGCGGCCAGGTGGTCCAGCAGGCTGCCGCCGGCGTCGCCGCGGCCGCTCCACGCGGGCACGAGCTGGGTCTGCGGGTCGAGCGTCAGCCCGTCCCGCACGCTGCGGTCGAGGTGGATGGCGAGGGAGGGCAGGCGCAGCGGCCCGCCCGGCAGCGCCACCAGGTGCAGGCCCACCGACCCGTCGGACCGGCGCGCGGCCAGACGCCCGGCGACGGTCAGCTCGCGGTCGAGCCAGGTGTGGGCGAGCAGCCCGCCGTACGGCTCGACGCCGACGAGGCGGTAGCTGCCGCGCTCGAGGTCGGAGCGCGGCCGCACCTTGAAGGTCGGCGAGTCGGTGTGCGTGCCCACCAGGCGCACGCCGGCGTCGGGCAGCGGCGCGCTGCCGACGCGGAAGGCGATGACACTGCCGCCGTCCCGTACGACGTAGCGCGCGTCGCCGGGCGCCAGGGCCCAGCGGTCGCGCTCGTCGAGCGGCGCGAAGCCGGCGGCGGACAGGCGGCGCGCCATCTCGGCGACGGCGTGGAACGGGGACGGGGACGCGTCGACGAAGGCCCGCAGGTCGGCGCCGGCCTGCTCGGCGGTGAGGCTCATGGGCAGCGACCGTAGCCGGGCCGTCCCCGCGATCATGGGGCCGTGGCACACAGGCTGAGCGTGGGAGGACGCGGTCTGCGTGTCGGAACTCCATGATCGCGGACACGACGGGGCGCGGACGAGGTGGTCGTACGGCGAGCGGGCCGTCAGGGACGCGGGGCCCGTCCGGCCTCGCGAGCGCGGACGACCGCCTCGGCGCGGGTGGCGACCTGCAGCTTGGCGATGACGTTCGAGACGTGGTTGCGCACCGTCTTGGGCGACAGCGACAGCCGCGCGGCGATCTCGGCGTTGGTCCGCTGGTCGGCGAGCAGCCGGAGGACCTCCCGCTCGCGCTCGGTGAGCTGCGGGCCCGGGAGGACGGTCCCGGGCGATCATGGACAGGTGACACGACGGCTGAGCGTGCGGTGCCACGCCAGACGTGCCACGACACCATGATCGCGACGGGGGGCTGGCGCGTAGCTCCGGTCAGCGCGTCGCGCGCAGCCGCCACAGCCCCAGCACGGGCAGCACGAGCGGGATGAAGCCGTAGCCGGCGCCGTAGGCCGACCAGACCGTCTGGTCGGGGAAGTCGCCCCGGTCGAGCAGCGTCAGCGTCCCCACGACGAGCACGCCGACCAGCTCGAACAGCACGGTCGCGAAGGCCAGCCGGCGCGCGCCGCGGGCCAGGGCGACGGTGGCGACGAGGTACACGGCCGCGGCCACCGCCGACAGCAGGTAGGCGACCGGTGCCTCGTCGAAGCGGGTGGCCAGCTGCAGGGCGGCCCGTGACGAGGCCGACAGCGCGAAGACCGCGTAGACCGCGACGAGCAGCCGCCCGGCCCCCCGGCCCACCGAGCGGTCCGGCGCCCGCGCGTCAGGCACCGGCCGCCCAGACGGTGCTCAGCCGCACGACGACGACCGCGAGCGTCAGGCAGGCGGCGGCGAGCACGAGGGTGCCCCAGCGGCTGCGCTCCTCGACGGTCAGGAACAGCCCGCCCGGCACGAGCACGGCCGACACCGCGAGGTAGCCGAACAGCTCGGCCTTGGGCCCGTCCCACTCGGCCGAGCGCACCAGCGCCACGACGGCCTGCAGCACCACCAGGCCCTGCAGCAGGAACAGCAGCTGCAGGTGGGCCCTGGGTGGCAGGCGGTCCAGGGCGGCGCACCCCGCGGCCCACGCCGCCAGTGCCAGCGACACGACGATCATCGCCGTGGCGAGCCCGCCGACCACCTACAGCTCGTCGAGCCAGGCCGCGGCCTCCGTGGCCCAGTACGTCAGCACCATGCCGGCACCGGCGCGCCGGATGCCGGTGAGCTGCTCGAGGACCACGCGCCGGCGGTCGATCCAGCCCTGCGCCGCGGCGGCCTCGACCATGGCGTACTCACCGCTGACCTGGTAGGCGGCGACCGGCACGTCGACCGCCTCGGCGACGGCGTGCAGGACGTCGAGGTAGGGCCCCGCGGGCTTGACCATGACGGCGTCGGCGCCCTCGGCGACGTCGAGCAGCGCCTCCCGGACCCCCTCGGCGCTCGCCCGGCCGGCGTCCTGCTGGTAGCCCGCCCGGTCGCCGAACTGCGGTGCGCACTCGGCGGCCTCGCGGAACGGCCCGTAGAAGGCGGAGGCGTACTTCGCGGAGTAGGCGAGCACCGGCAGGGTGGAGAAGCCGGCCCGGTCGAGGGCGGAGCGGATCGCGGCGACCTGGCCGTCCATCATCCCGCTCGGCGCCACCACCTGGCTGCCCGCGCGGGCCTGGGCGACGGCGGCGGCGGCGTAGCGGCCCAGCGTGGCGTCGTTGTCGACCTCCCCGCTCGGCGTGAGCAGGCCGCAGTGGCCGTGGTCGGTGTACTCGTCCAGGCACAGGTCGGTCATGACCACCAGGTCGTCGCCGACCTCGGCCAGGACGTCGGCCAGCGCCACCTGCACGATGCCGTCGGCGTCGTCGGCGCCGGACCCGCGCGCGTCCTTGACCTCCGGGACGCCGAACAGGATCAGCCCGCCGACCCCGGCTCCCACCGCCTCGGCGGCGGCCTTGCGCAGCGAGTCGCGGGTGTGCTGGACCACGCCCGGCATCGACGAGATGGGGTGCGGCTCGGCGATGCCCTCCTTCACGAACAGGGGCAGCACGAGGTCGGCGGGGCGCACGCGCACGTCGGCGACCAGGCGGCGCAGCGCGGGCGTGCGCCGCAGGCGGCGCGGGCGGGCGGTCGGGAAGCCGGGGGACGCCGTCACGCTCCCGCCCCCTTCGCCGCCAGCCGCGCCACCTTGCGGCGGTGGGCGGCGCTCGGCAGCGGGGCGACGCCGGGCAGGGCCGCGGCCCGGCGCTCGAGCGCGAAGTGCGCCAGCGCCTCGACCAGCGAGGCGATGTCGGCCGCGGGCGCGAGGACGTCGACGCGCAGCCCGAGCTCCTGCGCGGTCGCCTCGGTCTGCGGGCCGATGCAGGCCAGGACGGTCGAGTCGTGCGGCTTGCCGGCGATGCCGACGAGGTTGCGCACCGTGCTGCTGGAGGTGAACAGGACCGCGTCGAAGCCGCCGCCCTTGAGCGCCTCGCGCGTCTCGGCGGGCGGCGGGGCGGCCCGCACGGTGCGGTAGGCGGTGACGTCGTCGACCTCCCAGCCGATCTGCTGCAGCCCGGCCAGCAGGACGTCGGTGGCGATGTCGGCGCGCGGCAGCAGCACCCGGTCGATCGGGTCGAAGACCGGGTCGTACGGCGGGAAGTCGGCGAGCAGCCCGTCGCTGGACTGCTGGCCGCCCGGGACCAGGTCGGGGCGCACGCCGAAGTCGACCAGCGCCTGCGCGGTCGTCTCGCCCACCGCCGCCACCTTCACGCCGGACAGGGCGCGGGCGTCCAGGCCGTACTCCTCGAGCTTCTCGCGCACGGCCTTGACCGCGTTGGTGGAGGTGAAGGCGATCCAGGCGTACTTGCCGTCGTGCAGGCCCTTGACCGCGCGCTCCATCGGCGCCGGGGTGCGGGGCGGCTCGACGGCGATGGTCGGCACCTCCACCGGTACGGCGCCGTGGGAGCGCAGGACCGCCGACAGCGCCCCCGCCTGGTCGCGCGTGCGGGGGACGAGCACGCGCCAGCCGTACAGCGCGCGGCTCTCGTACCAGGACAGCTTCTCGGCGCGCTTGACCGGCTCGCCGACGACGACCACCGCGTCGCCGCGCAGGTCGGCGGACGCGACCGCCTGCTCGACCGCGTCGAGGGTGGCGACGACGGTGCGCTGCTCGCTGGTCGTGCCGCCGACGGTGACCGACACGGCCTCGCCCGGCCTGCGGCCGTGCTCGACCAGGGCCGCGGCCGCCTTGGCGACCCCGGCGGCGGGGGTGAGCAGGACGAGCGTGCCGGGTGCGGCCGCCAGCGCCGCGAAGCTCGTGCCGTCGTCGACCCGCGCGACCGTGCGGGGCAGGCCCACCGCGACACCGGCGTACGCAGGCACCGACACGGCGTCGGACACGCCCGGGACGACCTCGAGCCGCTGCTTGGCACGCAGCACCGCCTCGGCCTCCTTGGCGCCCTCGGCGTGCTGGAACGGGTCGCCGGGCAGCAGCCGCACGACCACCCGGCCGTCCTTGGCGGCGGCGACCAGGGCGGCGCCCTGCGCCTCCCGGGCCGGGGTGCGCACCAGCTCGGCGCCGTCCCCGACCGCGCTCAGCAGCGCCTCGGGGCAGCGCTCGTCCACGAGCACGAGGTCGGCGGCGCGCAGCACCTCGGCGGCGCGCACCACCAGCAGGGCGGGGTCACCGCTGCCGCCCCCGACCAGGGCTACCTGGCCGGCGGCCTTCTTCTCGGGACGGCTTCGAGGGCTCATGTGCGCGTCACTCCCATCAGGTCCGCGGCGCCGAGGTCGAGCAGCTCGGCAGCGAGCCGGCGTCCCACCTCCTGCGCCTCGGACGTCGGACCGGTCGCCGAGAGGCGGACCGCGTCTGTTCCGTCGATCGCAGCCACGAGGCCGCGCAGGTAGATCTCCAGCCCGTCGTCGCCCTCGGCCACCTGGGCGAGGGCGCCGACCGGGGCGGTGCAGCCCGCCTCCAGCGCGCCGAGCAGCGACCGCTCGGCGGCGACCGCCGTGCGGGTGTCGGGGTCGTCGAGGGCCGCGAGCTCGGCCACGAGGGACGCGTCGGCGCCGCGGCACTCCAGGGCCAGGGCCCCCTGCGCCGGGGCGGGCAGGACGGTGAGCGGGTCGATCACCTCGGTGGCCTCGTCCAGGCGCCCGAGCCGGGCCAGACCGGCGCGGGCCAGCACGACGCCGTCCAGCTCGCCGGAGCGGACGCGCCCGATGCGGGTGTCGACGTTGCCGCGGATCGGCACGACGTCGAGGTCGAGCCCCAGCCCGCGCAGCTGGGCGGTGCGGCGGGGGGATCCGGTGCCCACCCGCGCGCCCGCGCCCAGCTCGCCGAGCGTGAGCCCGTCGCGCGCGACCAGGACGTCACGCGGGTCCTCGCGCAGCGGGACGGCGGCGATGACCAGCGCCTCGGCGGGCGCCGTCGGCAGGTCCTTGTAGGAGTGGACGGCCAGGTCGACGTGCCCGGCCGCCAGAGCGTCCCGCAGGGCCGTGACGAACACGCCGGTCCCGCCGATCTGCGCGATCGCGGCGGAGTTGACGTCGCCCTCGGTCTGCACCCGCACCAGCTCGACCGGCCGGCCGAGGCGCTCGGTGACGGCGGCGGCGACCTGGCCGGACTGGGCGAGCGCCAGCGCGCTGCCGCGGGTGCCCAGCCGCAGCGCCTCAGCCACCGCGCACCTCGGCACCGGCGGCCGAGGTGGCCCCCACGCCTGCGGCCGGCCCGACCGGCACGACCGGACCGGCGGCGACGGCCCCCACGGCGGCGGGAGGAACGGTGGTGACGGCGGCGGGCGCCGCCCGGTCGAGCCCGAACAGCTCGCGCAGGGCGTCGGCGTACGACAGCCCCTCGGGCGCCTCGTCGAGCTCCTTGACCCGCACGGTCGGGGTGTGCAGCAGCTTGTCGACGACCCGGCGCACGGTGGCCTGCACCTCGGCGGACTCGGCCGGGTCGAGGTCGGGGAGCCGGGCGGCGAGGCGGCCGAGCTCGGCCGCCACCACCTCGTCGGCGCGGCTGCGCAGCGCGACCACGGTCGGAGCGATCTTGACGGCCCGCTGCCAGGCGAGGAAGGCGCGCACCTCGTCGGTGACGATCGCGCGGGCGGCGGCGACGTCGGCGCCGGCCTCGGTGTGCGCGAGCTGCTCCTGCAGCCCCTCGAGGTCGACCAGGGTGACCCCCGGCAGGGCCCGCACGGCCGGGTCGATGTCGCGCGGCAGGGCCAGGTCGAGGATGGCCAGCGGACGGCCGCCGCGTGCCTCGACGGCGCGGGCGACCACGTCGCCCGGCACGACGACCCCGGTCGCGCCGGTGGACGAGACCACCACGTCGGCCTCCACGAGGGCCTTCTCCAGCTCGTCCAGGCCGATGCCCCGGCCGTCCAGCGTGGCGGCCAGCCGCTCGGCGTTGGCGGCCGTGCGGTTCGCGACCACCACCTCGGCCGCGCCCGCGCGCCGCAGCGTCGCGCCGGCCAGCGAGCCCATCGAGCCGGCGCCGACGACGAGGACCGTGCGGCCCTGCAGCGGCCCGACGGCGGTCACGGCCCGCTCGAGCCCCACGGTGACCAGCGAGCGACCCGCCTGGTCGATGCCGGTCTCGCTGTGGGCCCGCTTGCCGACGCGCAGCGCCTTCTGGAACAGCTCGTGCAGGGTGGGGCCGGCCGCACCGTCGCGCGCTGCGGCGTACGCCCGCCGGAGCTGCCCGAGGATCTGGGCCTCGCCGATGACCATGGAGTCCAGTCCGCAGGCGACCTCGAACAGGTGGAGGACCGCCTGGGCCTCCCAGTGGACGTACAGGTGGCGCCCGAGCTCGTCGAGCGGGACGCCGGACAGCCGCGACAGCAGGTCGCTCACGGCGTCGACGCCGGCGTGGAAGCCCTCGCTGTCGGCGTAGACCTCGACCCGGTTGCACGTGGCGAGCACGACGGCCGCCGCGACCGGACCGCTCGCCCGCAGCTCGGTCACGACGTCGGGCGCACCGGCCAGGCCGACGGTGACCTTCTCGAGCAGCCAGACCGGTGCGGTGCGGTGCGAGACGCCGACGACGAGCACGCTCACGCCGGAACCCCGGTGAGCGCGCGGGCGGCCTTGCGGTGCTCGTGGAAGGACAGGATCTGCAGCTCGTTGGACAGGTCGACCTTGCGCACGTCGACGCCGGCGGGCACCTGCAGCAGCGCCGGCGCGAAGTTCAGGACGCTGGTGATGCCCGCCGCCACCAGCCGGTCGCAGACGTCCTGCGCCGCCGAGGCGGGCGTCGTGATGACGCCGATCGACGCGCGGGCGCTGTGCACCACGTCGTCGAGCTCGTCGAGGTGGCGCACGACCTGCTCGCCGACCCGCTCCCCCACCCGCGCCGGGTCGACGTCGAACAGCCCCACGACGCAGAAGCCCCGCTCGTCGAACCCGCCGTAGCCGGCCAGCGCGTGCCCGAGGTTGCCGACGCCGACCAGGACGACGGGCCAGCGCCGGCCCAGGCCCAGGGCGGCGCTGACGTGCAGGACCAGCTCGGCGACGTCGTAGCCGACGCCGCGGGTGCCGTAGGAGCCGAGGTAGGACAGGTCCTTGCGCAGCTTCGCCGAGCCCACCCCGGCCGCGGCCGCCAGCGCCTCGCTCGAGACGGTGCTCGAGCCGCCGTCGGCCAGCACGTGCAGCGCACGCAGGTAGACCGGCAGTCGGGCGACGGTCGCCTCCGGGACGTCGGACCGGCGTCGCCGACCTGACCGCTCGCTCAACGCTGCTCGCACACTCGTCGCTCCTGACGCGAAGGGCCGGGCCGCCCGGTGCCCTGGGCGACCCCCGCTGACCACCGAGATTACGCGCTTGTGAACGCATGCACGAAGTCGAGCAGCGCCCCCTGCGCACCGCCTGCGCCGCCGTTGCCCGCTGACGGGCGTCTCAGACCCGCAGGGCTCTGCGGAGCACCCGCTCGTCGACCTGCCAGTAGGCGTGCTCGACGCCGTCGAGCAGCACCACCGGCACCTTGTCGGTCCACCGGGCGCGGTCGGCCGGGTCGGCGTCGACGTCCCGGACCTCGAGGGGCACACCGGCGTCGGCCGCCGCGCGGGCCACCACCGGCTCGGCGGCTGCGCACAGCGTGCAGCCGGCCCGCGTCAGGAGCACGACGGACGAGGGTCGCGGACGGCGGCGCAGCACCGCTCAGACCAGCCCCTCGCGCAGGCGGCCCTTGCGGACCTTGCCGGTGGCGCCGTGCGGCAGCTCCGGCACGAACTCCACCGCGGTCGGGCACTTGAAGCGGGCCAGCGAGCGGGCGGCGTGGGCCACGACGTCCGCCGCGGTCAGGCGGGAGCCGGGGGTGCGCACGACCAGCGCCTTGACGGCCTCACCGGTGTAGGGGTGAGGAACGCCGATGACGGCGGCCTCCTGCACCTCCGGATGCGTCACCAGGACGTCCTCGACCTCACGGGGGTAGACGTTGAACCCGCTGACGAGCACCAGCTCCTGGCGCCGGTCGACCAGGTGGAGGTCGCCGTCCGCGTCGAGGTAGGCGACGTCGCCCGTGGCGAACCAGCCGTCGGCGTCCGGGCCGTCGGCGCCGTCCGGCCAGTAGCCGGCGAAGACGTTCGGCCCGCGCACGACGATCTCGCCCGGGTCGCCCTCCTCGACCGGCCGCCCGCGCTCGTCGACCAGGCGCAGCTCGACCCCCGGCACCGGTCGGCCGATCGAGCCCGGCTGGACGCGCTCGCTCATCAGGGTCGAGGTCAGCACCGGGGCGGTCTCGGTCAGGCCGTAGCCCTCGAAGACGTCGCGTCCGGTCGCCTCCCGCACCCGCCGCAGGACCGAGGGGGGCAGCGGTGCGGCGCCGGACAGGGCCAGCCGCACGCCGGTGAACGCGGCGGCCAGGTCGGGCAGCATCGACCAGGCGACGTACATCGGCGGCGCGCCCACGACGTTGGTCACGCCCGACCGGCGCAGCTCGGCCAGGGTGTCCACCGGGTCGAAGCGCTCGACGAGCACGCCGGTCGCGCCGTGCAGCGCGAGCGCGCCGAGCACCGCGTTGAGGCCGTAGACGTGGAACAGCGGCAGGACCAGCAGGACCACGTCGTCCGCGGTCATGACCGGCGGCTCGATGCGGGCGGTCTGGTCGAGGTTGGCCAGCAGCGCGCGGTGCGGCAGCATCGCGCCCTTGGGCCGGCCGCTGGTGCCGGAGGTGTAGAGCAGCACGGCGAGCTCCTCGCCCTCGCCGACGTGCTCCACGGGTCCGCCCGCGGAGCGGGCCAGCAGGGCCGGCCAGTCGCCGTCCTGTCCGGCGACCAGCACGTGCTCGAGAGCCGCCAGCTCGCCGGTCAGCGGGGCCAGCAGGTCGCGTCCGGCGGGGCGGACGACGACGGCGCGCGCGCCGCTGTCGCCCAGCGTCCAGCGCAGCTCCTGCGCGGTGGCCCCGGGGTTGAGGGGGACGGCCACGAGCCCCGCCCGCAGCACGCCGAAGTAGGCCACCGGGAAGTCGGGGGTGTTGTCCAGGGACAGGGCCACCCGGTCGCCGGGCGCGAGGCCCAGCCCGCGCAGCGCCGCGGCGGCCGCGTCGACCTGGGCGTCGAGCTCGCCCCAGGACGTCGCGCCCGAGCCGGTCTTGAGCGCCGGCCTGTCCGGCGAGCGCCGCGCCGCTGCTCGGACGAGCTCGGCCAGGTTGCCCACCACGGCCGGCAGTCTGGCACAGCGATCAGCCGGTGGGCTCGGCCGCGCGGCGGGCCTCGACCTCCTCGAGGATCTCCCAGGTGCGGTCGTAGATCTCGGCGGGCAGCGTCCCGCCGTAGACCTGGTCGACGCCGTGCACGTCCTTCATCCCGCCGCAGGACCGGGTCTGGTCGGGCGCGCAGCTCTCGTCGTCGTAGCCCATCCACACCGCGATGCAGACGTCGCGGCCCTCGCGGGAGCAGCCGATGAACCAGGCGTTGGTGCTCTCCTGGGTGGTGCCGGTCTTGCCGTAGACCGGGAAGTCCTGGCGCGCGGCGCGGGCGGTCCCCCTGCGCTCGGTGACGCCGGACATCGCCTCGACCACCTGCCCGGCGACCGGGGAGGGCACCGCCCGACGGACGGGGCTGGGCTGCTCGGGGGCGCGGCTGACGAGCCCGCCGTTCACGTCGCGCACCTCGAGCAGGTAGCGGGGGGCGACGTGGGCGCCGTCGTTCATCAGCGTGCCGAAGGCGTTGGCCATCGACAGCGGGCTGACCAGGGCCGTCGTCCCGAGGCCGAACGACGACACCCCGGTGGAGAAGGCGTCCTCGTCGGCGACGGCCCCCGCGTCGAGCATGATCTTCTTGATCCGGTCCCGTCCGACCTCGATCGCGAGCGGGACGTAGACGGTGTTGACCGAGCCCTGCAGGGCGCGCTGCAGGCTCATGCGCCGGCTGCCGCTGCCCTCGCCCGAGGCGTTGCAGTACTCGTAGACGCCGCCCTCGGCGCCCGGGTCGGTGATGGTGTCGCAGTCCGGGGCGCTGCGGCGGGTGTCGAGCGTCATGCCCTTCTCGAGCGCCGCGGCCAGCGTGAACGGCTTGATCGTCGAGCCGGCGGACCGCCGGCCGTTGGTCGCGAGGTTGAACCCGCCGCGGGTGTAGCCGGTCACCTCCGGCCGCGCGCCACGGGCCGGAGCCCGGCGCAGCGTCGTCAGCGCGGTCACGTCGCCGCTGCTGATGTCGACGGCGACGACCGCCGCCTGCGGGTCCTGCGCGTCGGGCAGCACCTCGCGCGCGGCCCGGGTGACCGCCTCCTGCAGGTCGGTGTCCAGCGCCGTCCGGATGCGCAGCCCGCCGCGGTCGAGCTGGTCGGGGTCGTCGGCGAACTGCTCGCGCACCAGCGCGGTGACCATGTCGGCGTACTCGGGGGCGGTGCTCGCCGGGTCGGGAGGGGTGACCTTCTTGGGCGTGACGTCGGCCTCCCGACGCAGGGCCTCGCTGGCCTGCTGCGGCGTGATGTAGCCGTTGGTGACCATCTGGTTGAGCGTGTACTTCTGGCGGGCCCGCGCCTGCGCGAAGTCGACCACCGGGTTCCACGCCGACGGCGCCGGCGCGATGCCGGCCAGCATCGAGGCCCGCGCGAGGGCCCGCACCTCGTCGGGCGGCCCCTGCCCGGGCGCCGGCAGGGCGAGGTCCTTCACGTCGACGCCGTAGTAGTACTTCGACGCCGCCTGCACCCCGTAGGTGCTGTTGCCGAGGTAGAGCACGTTGAGGTAGTCGGTGAGGATGTCGTCCTTGGTCTTGCGGTTCTCGAGCCGCACGGCGATCGCCGCCTCACGGATCTTGCGACCGAAGGTGCGCTCGTTGCCCACGTAGACGTTCTTGACGTACTGCTGCGTGATCGTCGACCCGCCCTGGCGACGGCCGCCGGTCAGGTCCCGGTAGGCCGCGCGCAGGGTGGCCAGCGGGTCGACTCCCCGGTGCTCGAGGAACCGCGCGTCCTCCGCCGAGATGATCGCCTGGCGCATCACCTCGGGGATGTCCTCGCTGCGCAGGACCTCCCGCCGCTGCGCGGGGCGGATCTGGCCGAACTGCGTGCCGTCCGAGCCCAGCAGCAGCACCGGCTTCGGGGCCGGCGGGACCGCCCGCACGTCGAGCGGGGCGGCCAGCAGCCCGCCGACGAAGGTGGTGACCGCGACGACGGCTGCGAGCACCATCACGACCAGGCCGCGGACGAGCAGCCGGGCGACGCCTCGGGGACGGTGCGCCGCCTCCCTGCCCCTCCCGACCATGGGTTCCAGCGTACGGGGAGCGGCCCGGGCGCCCGTCTAGGCTCGACGGCGTCCCGAGGACCAGGAGGACCTGTGCTCCGCTCGCTCCGGGTGACCCGCAGACGGGCCGGCGTCGACGCGGACGTGCGCGCCGTCCTGGCGGGCGCCGCGTCCGCCGCCGCGGCGGAGGTCGACGACGTCCTGCCCGTCCCGCCGGACGCGACGGCGGGGGCGTTCTTCGACGTCGACAACACGATGATCCGCGGGGCGTCGATCTACTTCTTCGGCAAGGGGATGGCCGGCCGCGGCCTGATCACGACCCGGGACCTGCTGCGCTTCGGCTGGCAGCAGCTGGCCTTCCGGGTGCGCGGCAGCGAGGACCCCGACGCCGTCGCGGAGGCGCGCGACAAGGCGCTGGGGCTCGTGGCCGGCAAGTCGGTCGAGGAGATCGTCGCCTACGGCGAGGAGATCTACGACGAGCTCATGGACCGGCGGATCTGGTCGGGGACGAGGGCACTCGCGCAGCAGCACCTCGACGCCGGTCAGCGCGTCTGGCTGGTCACGGCCACCCCGGTCGAGCTGGCCCGGATCATCGCTGCCCGCCTCGGGCTGACCGGTGCCCTCGGGACGGTGAGCGAGGTCGAGGACGGCCTCTACACCGGACGGCTCGTCGGCGAGCCGCTGCACGGGCCGGCCAAGGGCCAGGCCGTCCGGGCGCTCGCCGAGCGCGAGGGCCTGGACCTGTCGCGCTGCACCGCCTACAGCGACAGCGTGAACGACATCCCCATGCTGTCGGCGGTCGGGCACGCCGTCGCGGTCAACCCCGACAACGCCCTGCGGGCGCAGGCCCGGGCGCAGGGCTGGGACGTCCGCGACTTCCGCACCGGGCGCAAGGCGGCCAAGGTGGGGGTGCCGGCCGCTGCGGGGGCCGGGGCGGTGGCCGGCGGGATCGTCGCCGGACTGGCGCTGCACCGCCGTCGGGGCGACGGCCCGGGCCGGCTGCAGCCCGCGTCTAGCGCCCTGCACTGACGCCGGCGCCGGGAGCCGACGCGCCAGGGGCTCCGGGGGCTCGGGCGTCTGCGGGGGCTCCGGTGACCGCTGCACCGTCCCCGGTGGTCACCGCGGCGCTCGTGCGGGAGCGGTCCGCCCGCGGCCGGCGGGCGGCGAGCCACGCGCCTGCCACGACCAGGACCAGCCCGCCCACGCCGAGCGCCGTCACCGGCTCGTCGAGCAGCACGGTGCCGTAGCCCACGGCGAACACCGGCGCCAGGTAGGTCACCAGCGTGGTGCGCTCCGGCCCGACCTCGCCGATGAGCCAGTACATCAGGACGAACGCCAGGCCGGTGCCCACCAGGCCGAGGACGGCCACCGCGGCGATGCCCTGCAGGCTCGGCACCCGCGTCGGCGGGTCGAGCAGGACCGGCGGCAGCAGCAGCAGGCTGCTGGCGGTCAGCACGCCGGTGAGCAGCCCGAGGCGGGGCACGTCGGGGAACCGGCGCGCCGTCCAGGCCGCGCCGACCGCGTAGCCGAGCCCGGCCAGCAGGACCAGGGCGCAGCCGAGCAGCGCCGCACCGTCGGTGTCGACGCCGAGCAGGAGGCCGACGCCGGCGAGCCCGAGCAGCAGCCCGACCCAGGTCAGGCGCCCGGGCCGCTCGCCGCCGAGCGCGGGCGCGAGCAGGGCGCCCCACAGCGGTGTCGCCGCGACGAGCGTGCCGGCCAGGCCGCTGGGGATGCTGCGCTCGCCGATCGCGATGAGCAGCATCGGGGCCGCCTGCTGCACCAGCGCCAGCAGCAGCACCGCACCCCATCGCCCGCGCAGGCTCCGCAGCTGCCCGCGCGAGGAGGCGAGGACCCCCACGAGCAGCGCCGCCGGCAGGAAGCGCAGCAGGGTCAGCGTGGCGGGGGTCGTGGTGCGCAGGGCCACCGCGATGAGCAGGTAGGACCCGCCCCACGTGGCGGCCAGGGCGAGCAGCGCGAGCAGCGGACGCAGAGGCACGGGGCGATCCTGCGCGCTGCGGACCGTTCAGCACAAGCGACTACCTCTACCGCGCAGTTCAGTGCGGCTGTACGGTGAGGCCGTGCTGGACCTCCGCCGGTTGCGGGTGCTGCGGGCCGTCGTGCGCACCGGGTCCGTGCGTGCCGCCGGTCTGCAGCTGGGCTTCACGCCGAGCGCGGTCAGCCAGCACGTCACGGCGCTGGAGCGCGAGACCGGCGCCGTGCTGCTCGAGCGGGCCGGGCGGGGCGTACGGCCGACCGACGCCGCCCGGCTGCTGGCCGACCTCGCCGACGACGTGCTCGACCGCCTGGCCGAGGGCGAGGCGGCGCTGGCCTCCCTGCGCGCGGGTCGTACGGGCCGGCTGCACCTCACGTCGTTCCCGAGCGCCGGGGCGGCGCTGGTGCCGCCGGCCGTGGCGGCCTTCCGCCGCGCGCTGCCCGACGTCGAGCTCGTGCTCGGGGTCGCCGAGCAGGACGAGGCCCTGCCCGCCCTGCGCGCGGGCGAGCTCGACGTCGCCGTCGTGGTCGAGCCGTACGCCCCCGGCGAGGCCCCGCCCGACGACCTGCACCGCGTGCACCTGCTGGCCGACCCCTACTTCCTGCTGCTGCCGCGCACGCACCGCCTGGCCGGCAGCGCCGACGTCGACCTCGCCGAGGTCGCCGGCGACCCGTGGGTCGACACGGCGTCGGCGCCCGGCCACTGCCAGGCCGCGGCCCTGGACGCCTGCCGCGCCGCGGGCTTCTTCCCGGCGTACGCCGTCCAGGCCGACGAGTACCCGACCACCCAGGGCTTCGTCGCCGCGGGGCTGGGCGTCGCGCTGGTCCCGGCGCTGGCGCTCGGAGCGGTCTCCGACCGCGTCGTGGTCACCCGCCTGCGCGGTGCGCAGCCGGTCCGGCACGTGTACGCGGCCACCCGGGCCAGCCGGACCGGCGAGGCGGTGGTGACCGCGGCGCTGCAGGCGCTCGTCACGGCCGCGGCCGGCGTGGGAGCGCACCGCCCGGTCGGCGCGGGCGACGGCCTCTCGGCCGGCTAGAAGAAGACCGACCGCCGCTGCATGAGCAGCGTGTAGAGCGTCGACTGGATCGTCTCGCGCACCTGGTCGGTGAGGTTGAACACCAGCATCGGGTCCTCCGCCGCGGCGGCGCCCCCGAGGGAGGCCGTCTCGATCGGCTCGCCGAACTCGATGATCCACTTCGACGGGAGCGGCACGGCGCCGAGCGGGCCGAGCAGCGGGAACGTCGGCGTGATCGGCAGGTAGGGCAGCCCGAGCAGCCGGGCCAGCGTCTTGGCGTTGCCGAGCATCGGGTAGGTCTCCTCGGCCCCGACGATCGAGCACGGGATGATCGGCGCGCCGGTGCGCAGCGCCGCGGAGACGAAGCCGCCCCGCCCGAAGCGCTGCAGCTTGTACCGCTCGCGGAACGGCTTGCCGATGCCCTTGAAGCCCTCCGGCCAGACCCCGACGAGCTCGCCGCCCGACAGCAGCCGCTCGGCGTCGGCGTTGCACGCCAGCGTGTTGCCGCCCTTGCGGGCCAGGGGTGCGAGGACCGGCAGCGCGAAGACGAGGTCGGCGGCGAGCATCCGCAGGTGGCGCGAGGCCGGGTGGTGGTCGAGCAGCGCGATGGCCGTCATGAGCGCGTCGAGCGGCAGGGTGCCGGAGTGGTTGGCGACCACCAGCGCCGCACCGGTGTCGGGGACGTTGTCGAGGCCGCGGGTCTCGACCCTGAACCACGTGTCGTACAGCGGCCGCAGCGGCGGCAGCAGGACGTGCTCGGTGAGGTCGGCGTCGAAGCCGAAGTCGTCGACCGGGTAGTCGCCCGTGATGCGGCGGCGCAGGAAGGCCAGCCCGCCGGCGAGCCGGCGCTCCCAGTCGGCCGGCTCCGGCGCCGGGCCGGCCGGGCCGGGCACCGGGGCGACGACGTCCTCCCGCAGCGGGATGACGTTGTCGGGTCGGCGGGCGGCGTGGCGCTCAGGCACCGAGCACTCCTGGGGACGGGGCGGGGGCGACGCGACCGCGCGTCAGCAGGTCGAGGATCGTGCGCTCGGCCGCCGCGGCGACCTCGGGGTCGAGCATCGGCGGACGGGCGGACGCGACGAAGTCGGCGAACGCCTCGGCCGTCGGGCGGGGGCACCAGCCGAAGGCCTCCCGCAGCCGGGTGACGTCGGCGACGCGGCCGTGCTCGAGGTAGCGCATCTGCTCGGGCGAGAAGTCGACGACCCCCGCGCCCCGGAACGCCCGCGCGACCAGGGACACCCCCGGCGACGGCACCGGCAGGGCCGGCCGGCCGAGCCGGCGCAGCGCCTGCGACAGCAGCAGCACGCCCGTTCCGCCGACGTTGAAGATGCCCGGGTGCTCCTCGACGACGGCGCGCCGGAGCACCTCGAGCCCGTCGTCCTCGTGGCACAGCTGGATGCGCGGGTCGAAGCCGAGCACCGTCGGCACGACGGGCAGGGACAGGTAGCGGGTCAGCGGCGTGTCGATCGTGGGGCCGATGAAGTTGGTGAAGCGCAGCAGGCTGAGCGTGACGTCGGGACGGCGGCGCCCGAAGCCGCGGACGTAGCCCTCGACCTCGACGGCGTCCTTGGCGTAGCCGGCCCGGGGCAGCGCCCGGGGGGCCAGCTCCTCGCGGAACAGCGCCGGGTCGCGCGGGCTCGACCCGTAGACGGCGGTCGTCGACTTCACCACCAGCCGGCGCATGCTCGGGGCCTTCTGGCAGGCCGCGAGCAGCTGCATCGTGCCGATGACGTTGATCTCCTTCATCGCCGTGCGGCCCCCGGCTCCGGTGGGGGTGGCGATGACGTTCAGGTGCACCACGGTGTCGACGTCGCCCGACGCGATGACCTTCGCGATCAGCGGGTTGCGGATGTCGGCCCGGACGAACTCGGTGCGGCCCAGCAGCTGCCGCTGCTCGCCCCGCGGCGCGACCGTGTCCACGCCGATGATCCGCTCGATCGAGCGGTCGGCGGCCAGTCGACCGGCCAGCCGGCTGCCGAGGTAGCGGCTGACGCCGGTCACCAGCACGACGCGGGGACGTCCGGCCGTCCCGGTCCTGCGGTCGCTCATGCGGCCCAGGTCACGCGGTTCGCCTCGGTCACGCCGACGATCCTACGGGCGCAGCCGGCGCCGGCCTCAGCTGCGCGTGAGCGCCTGCGCCGGCTCGGGCGGCAGCTGGACGGGGCGCGAGGCGGGGTCCTGCGCCGGCATGCGGCTGAGCACGAGCGGCTCGCCGCGACCGGCCCGCAGGCGGGCGGCCGCGCTGCCGGCGTTGACGGCGATCGTGATGGTGCCGAAGGAGTCCTCGCAGACGACCAGCCGGCCCCGGCCGGCCTCGCCGTAGGTGGTGAGGAACGGCACGACGCGCGACTTGCCGCTGCAGCGCAGCTCGATGGTGTCGCCGATCGACAGGCCGGCCTGCTCGAGGTGGCAGCGCTGGAGGTTCAGCGTGAGGTTGCCGAAGTGGTCGACCTGCACGACCTCGCCGTGCACGTGGTCGGGCTCGACGGCCGGCTCGCGCACCGTGAGGCGCTCGAGGTCGTCGACGTCGAGCCGGGTGCCGACCTGCTCGATCGGCAGGCCACCGGCCAGCCGGGCGGCGACGGGGGAGAACACGTCGCGTCCGCGGAAGGTCCGTGCCGGGGACGGGTGCCACAGCTCGGGGTTGTCGATCAGGTGGGCGGACACCGGTCCCCCGGCGGGCTCCCAGGCCAGCGACGTCAGCCCGTTGTCGGGGGACACGAAGACCGACCCGTCGGCCGTGCGGACCGCCACGCCCCGTGCGGGCGGCGCCCGGAAGGGATCGACGAGCGCGAGGTGGACGGCCGGTGTCGGGAGGTACGGGACCGCGCTGGCGAGCACCGCCGCGCCCTGCTCGACGTCCTGCGGGCTGACCAGGTGCAGCACGTCGAGGACGCGGACCTGCGGCGACGTGCGCGCGATCACGCCCTTGCACACCCCGAGGAAGGCGTCCTCCAGGCCGTAGTCGGACAGGAAGGTGAGCCACTGCTGTGCCTGCGGTGCTGTCACGCGATGCTCCTGCGACCCCGGCCGACCTGTGCGGACTACTTCTTGTTGCGGCGCTGGACGCGGGTCTTCTTGAGCAGCTTGCGGTGCTTCTTCTTGGCCATCCGCTTGCGGCGCTTCTTGATGACGGAACCCACGTGAGGACCTCTGCTCGGGTGTGCTGGGGGTCGGCGGGACCGCCGAGGAGCGGCCAGCCTACCCGTCGGCCACCCGTCGCCGTCCGGGGTCAGCCGACCTCGGGGAAGCCCGCACCGAGGTAGGTGTGCACGGCCCGCTCGGGCACCCGGAACGACCGGCCGACGCGCACGGAGGCCAGCTCGCCGCTGTGCACCAGGCGGTACACCGTCATCTTCGACACGCGCATGACGGCGGCGACCTCGGCCACGGTCAGGAACTTCATCTCCGACAAGCTGCTCATGCAGACCCCACCGCAGTTCGCCCGCGTCGCGCCACCGGCCCCACCTGTGGCATCGGACGTGGTCGCCGAAGGGTAACGGTGCAGGCCCGTTCCGCACAGTCACCCGCACGGCCCGGGGCACCGCTGCCGGTCACCACGAGGTGACGAAGGCCGAGAGCGGGTCGTACAGGTGCGGCGGCACGTTGTCGTCCAGGGGCACCGTGACGATCGGCTTGCCCTCCTCCTCGGCCACGAACAGCGCCGGGTCGTTGCAGTCGGCCATCCCCAGGGTGTCGATGCCCGCCTCGGCCGCGGCGCCCGCCCAGCCGTGGTCGGCGACGACGAGGTCGGGCGGCTCGTCGAGGACGTCGAGCAGCGCGCGCATGGGCTCGGGCTCGTGGGTGTGGAGCAGCTCGCCGCCGGAGGCGAGCACGTGCACGCCGTTGATCGCCCGCACGTGGCGCGAGCGGTCGCGCCCCCACCCGTCGGGCCACGCCCAGCGCCAGTGCAGCTCCGGGACCAGCACCTGCGCGCCGGCGGCCCGCAGCGCCGCCGCGACCTGCAGGTGGATCACCAGGACACCGGTGGGGTGGCCGGTCGCGAGCAGGACGCGCTGCCCGTCGGCGGCGGCCTTGGCGAGCCGGTCCCGCCAGCGCTCGAGCTGGCCGACCGTGAGGTCGGGGTCGATGGTGTCCACACCGTCGCGCACCCGCAGGTCGGGGTTCGTCCCGCACCGCCGGGCCATGACCTCCATGACCTCGTCGGCCGTCCACGCCCGCCGGGGCACCAGCCCGAAGTCGTACTTCACCCGCCCCTCGGCCATCCGGCCGGCGTTGCGGATGTTCTCGGCCCGCGGGGTGGCGACCTCGCCGGCGATGCGGGTGGCGACCAGGTGGGCGCGCAGCGCGGCGGGATCGACCTCGGCGCGCAGGAGGGGGGTGCCCGGGACCGTGCCCCGGCTCATCCCTGGGCCGCGAGGGGCTCGAGGCCGAGGTGCGGGAAGGCGGCCTCGCGGGTCTCCAGCACGGCCCGGTCGACCGGGTCGTCGGCGTTGCCGAAGCCGCCCTCCCAGGGGACCCACGCCGGGTCGCGCCCGTCGGTCAGGCTGACCGGTGCCACCTCCCGGCCGCGCTCGGAGGCGAGCTCGCGCCAGTCGCCCGGCGTCTCGCCCTCGAGCGGTGCGCCGGTCACCTCGGCGAGCAGGTGCGTCCAGGCCCGGGGCACGACCTGCACGGGCTCGTAGCCGCCGCCGCCGACCGCGATCCACCGGCCCTCGCACAGCTCGTGGGCCAGCTCGTGCAGGCGCCGGTAGGCCACCCGCTGCCCGTCGACGCTCATCAGCAGGTGCGCGAGCGGGTCGAGGGCGTGGGTGTCGCAGCCGTGCTGGGTGAGCATCACCTGCGGCCGGTAGGCGCGCAGCACCGGCGGCACGACGGCCTCGAAGGCCCGCAGCCAGCCGGCGTCGCCGGTGCCCATCGGCAGCGCCACGTTGACGTTGGTGCCCGTGCCCTCGCCGTCCCCGACCTGGTCGGCCCAGCCCGTGCCGGGGAACAGGGTGCGGCCGCTCTCGTGCATCGACAGCGTCAGCACCCGCGGGTCGTCGTAGAAGGCCGCCTCGACCCCGTCGCCGTGGTGCACGTCGACGTCGACGTACGCCACCCGCGTCGCGCCCTGCGCCAGCAGCCAGGCGATGGCCACGGCGGGGTCGTCGTAGACGCAGAAGCCGGACGCCCGGTCGCGCATGGCGTGGTGCAGCCCCCCGGAGATGTTGACGGCGTGCTGGGCGGTGCCGCTCCACACCGCCCGGGCGGCATCGACGGTCGCACCGGTGACCAGGGCGGCCGCCTCGTGCATCTGGTCGAAGACCGGCACGTCGCTGGTGCCCAGGCCGTAGCGGAGCGAGAGCCTGCCCATCAGGTCGTCCGGGGCGCGCTTGACCGACGCGACGTACATCGGGTCGTGCACGAGCTGCAGCAGGTCGTCGGGCGCCGACGTCGGCGCGGCGGTCGTGACCCCGGGCCGGTCGAGCACGCCGAGCCGGCCGGCCAGCGCCATGGTGAGCTCCAGGCGCATCGGGCGCAGCGGGTGGGTGGGCCCGAAGTCGTAGTGCGTGAAGACGTCGTCCCAGACCACCAGGGTCGTGTCACTCATGCGAGGTGCCTCCGCTCACTCGGTCCTGAGCGCCACCACCGGGTCCAGACGACCGGCGCGGCGGGCCGGCACGACGCCGAAGAAGATCCCGACCGCCGCGCTGACCGTGAAGGCCAGCGCGGGTGACCACCAGGTGACCACGGCCGGGAGCTGGTCGACGACGGCGGCCAGGCCCAGTGAGCCTCCTATCCCCAGGGCGATGCCGATCACGCCACCGACGGTCGTCAGCAGCACCGCCTCGAGCAGGAACTGCAGGGTGATGTCGCGGGTACGCGCCCCGACCGCCTTGCGCAGCCCGATCTCGCGGGTCCGCTCGCGCACGCTCACCAGCATGATGTTGCTGACGCCGACACCGCCGACGAGCAGGCTGATCGCCGCGATCGCGGCCAGCACCGTGGTGAGCAGCCCCAGGATGCGCCCGACCGTGCCGAGCACCTGGTCCTGGGTGACCGCGCTGAACTCCTCGTCGGGGTAGCGGTCGGCGAGCACGGCCAGCGCAGCCCGCCGGGTCTGCTCGATCTCGTCGGTCGAGGGCGCCTTGAGGGCGAACGCGTCGATGCGCACGTCGCCGAACAACCGCTGCGCGGCGGTCACGGGGATGTGCACCTCGTCGTCGCGGTCCGCGCCCAGGCTCGAGCCGATCCGCTCGAACACGCCGATCACCCGGAACCGGACCCCACCGACCGACAGGGTGCGCCCGAGGGGGTCGGCCCCGTCGAACAGCGCCTCGGCGATGCCGCTGCCGATCACGGCCACCCGCCGGCGGGTGTCGACGTCGCTGTCGCGCAGGTAGTCGCCGCGGGCCAGCGGGCGCACGAAGACCTCGGGCACCGCCGGGTTGGTCCCCGACACCGTGGCGAACACGTCGCGGCTGCCGAAGCGCACCGTCTCGCCGCTCGAGATCGTCACCGCGACCCGCCCCGGCTGGCCGAGCTCGCGCCCGAGGTCCTCGGCGTCCTCGAGCTGCAGCCGGCTGCGGGTCGGCGCCGAGCCGATCTCGAGCCGCCCCGGGACCACGATCACGAGGTTGGCGCCGAGACCGTTGACCTGCTGCTCGACCTCCTGCTTGGCGCCGGTGCCGATGGCGACCAGCACGACGACGGCCGCGACGCCGATGACGACGCCGAGCATGGTCAGCAGGCTGCGCAGGCGGTTGGCCCGCAGCGCCGTGACCGCGACGCGGAACGCCTCGGCCACCCTCACGGCGCTCCCCCCACCGCGGGTGCCTCGCCGCGACTGCTCACCTGGGCCTGCCTCACCGGGCCGGCCTCACGCGGCCTCGAGCCGCCCGTCGCGCACCCGGATCTGCCGGGCGGCGCGGGCGGCGACGTCGAGGTCGTGGGTCACCAGCACCACCGCCACGCCCTGCTCGGCGTTGAGCTGCTCGAGCAGGGCCATGACCTCCTCGCCGGTGCGGGTGTCGAGGTTGCCGGTCGGCTCGTCGGCCAGCAGCACCTGCGGCTCGCCGACCAGGGCGCGGGCGATCGCGACCCGCTGCTGCTCCCCGCCCGACAGCTGCGCGGGCCGGTGGTCGAGCCGGTGGCCCATCCCGACCCGCTCGAGGGCCGCGCGCGCCCGGGCCCGCCGCTGCGCCCGGCGGGTGCCCCGGTAGACGAGCGGCATGGCGACGTTGTCGACGGCGCTGGTGCGTCCCAGCAGCTGGAAGGACTGGAAGACGAAGCCGATGGTGGCGTTGCGGACCTGCGCCAGCTCGTCCTGCGACAGCGTGGCGACGTCACGCCCGCCCACGCGCAGGACCCCGCTCGTCGGCCGGTCCAGGCCGCCGAGCAGGTGCATCAGCGTCGACTTGCCCGAGCCCGACGGACCCACCACCGCGGCGTAGTCGCCCTGCTCGACGGTGAGCGACACCCCGCGCAGCGCGTGCACGGTGACGCCCTCCAGGACGTACGACCGCGTGACGTCGACGGCCTCCAGCGCAGGCGTCATGCCTGCGCCCGGCTCACGCCTGCACCTGCTGCCCGTCGCGCAGGCGGTCGGCGTCGCGGACGACCACCCGGGCGCCGGGCTCGAGGCCCGCGAGCACCTGCACGAGGTCCTCGCCCTGCGCCCCCACCCGGATCTCGCGGCGGACGGCACGGCCGCTCTCCACGACGAAGACGGCGTCGGCGCTGCCGTCGCGCACCACCGACGCCGAGGGCACGGCGACGGCGTCCTCGGCGGTGCGGACCTGCAGGTCGACGACCGCGCTCATGCCCGGACGCGGGGCCGGTGCGGGCTGCTCGTCGGCGGTGCGGCCGCCGCGCAGCGCGAGCCGGACGGCGTACGTCACCCCGCCGCGGGCGGAGGTCGTCGGCGCGACGTCGACCGCCGTGACGGTGGCGGGGTAGGACGCGCCGGGCACCGCGTCGACCTCGACGAGCGCCGGCGTGCCCGCCTTGACCAGCAGCACGTCGGTCTCGTCCACCTCCGCCGTGACGGTCAGGGCGCTGACGTCGGTGACGGTCAGCAGCGGTCCCCCGCTGCGCACCGGGGTGCCGACCGGCAGCCCCGTCGTCGTGGTCGTGGCGCCGCCGGTCGCGGCACCGCCCAGAGCCTGCTCGGCCTGACCCCGCACCACCTCGGGCAGCCCGTCCATCCCGTTGCTCGAGACGACCGCCGGATGCGAGGTCGCCGCATGCGCGTAGGAACCGAGCATCGCCAGGCACAGCGCCGGAACGATCAGTACGACAGCCTTGAAACGGCGCAACGACAACGACATGGGGCCCCCTCACCCGACGTGCCGGCTGTCCCCACAGCCGTCACTTCCCGAAAACTCTGGCCTACTGTACCCGACAATTCCTGTCCGTCAGCGCGGCCGCAGGCCGAACGTCAGCTCTCGTGGAAGTTCGGGTCGCGCCAGCTCCGCTCGAAGGGCAGCCGCCACGCGTTCGGGGCGATCAGCTGGTGGATGGCGTTGGGCCCCCAGGTGCCTGGCTGGTAGATCCGCACCGGAGGCGGGTCGTCGAGCATCGGCGAAGCGAGCTCCCAGACGGTCTCGATGCCGGTCGCCGTCGTGAACAGGGTGTGGTCACCGCGGAGCGCGTCGTGGATCAGCCGCTCGTAGGCCTCGAGCACGGACTTGGAGTGACCGGTGTCGTGCATGGCGAACTGCATCGAGAGCTTGTCGAGCTTCATCCCGGGCCCCGGCTTCTTGCCGTAGAAGGACAGCGACATCCGTGACTGGTCGGCCAGGTCGAACGTCAGGTGGTCCGGCCCGTGGAGCCCGACTCCAGATCCCTGCGGGAACATGTGCCGAGGCGGCTCCTTGAAGGCGATCGAGATGACCCGGGCGCTCTCGGCCATCCGCTTGCCCGTGCGCAGGTAGAACGGCACACCGGCCCACCGCCAGTTGTCGATCTCGACCTTGAGCGCGACGAACGTCTCGGTGTCCGACTCCTCCGCCACACCGGGCTCGTCCCGATAACCGATGTACTGACCCCGCACGGTGTTCTTCGGCAGGATCGGCTGCATGGACCGGAAAACCTTTACCTTCTCCTCTCCGATCGGTCCCGGCTCCAACGCGGTGGGAGGCTCCATCGCGGTGAACGCGAGCACCTGGAAGAGGTGGGTCACCACCATGTCCTTGAAGGCGCCGGTGGCTTCGTAGAACTCGGCGCGGGTGGAGAGCCCGAGCGTCTCGGGGACGTCGATCTGGATGTGGTCGATGAAGTTCCGGTTCCAGATCGGCTCGAAGAGGCCGTTGGCGAACCTGAACGCCAGGATGTTCTGGGCGGCCTCCTTGCCGAGGAAGTGGTCGATGCGGAAGATCTGCTCCTCCGCGAAGCAGGTGTGGAGCTCGTCGTTCAGCTTCTTGGCGCTGGGCACGTTGACGCCGAACGGCTTCTCCATGACGATGCGGGAGCGCTCGGCCAGGCCCGCCTCGGCCAGCAGGTGGACGACGGCCAGCGCCGCGTTCGGCGGGACGCTGAGGTAGTGGAGCCGGTCGGCTTCGCCGAACTCCTCGAGCTCCTTCTCGCAGGCGTGGACCGCCTCGGCCAGGGCCCTGCCGCCGGCGCTCTGCGGCACGTAGGACAGCACGGACGCGAACTCGTCCCAGTTGCCGTTCATGTCCTCGCCGGCGAACTCCTCGCACGCCGCTCGGGCGAGCTTCACGAAGGTCTCGCCGTCGATGTCGTCGAGCGAGGTGCCGATGATGCGGCAGTTCTTGAGCAGCTCGGCCTGGTAGAGGTGGAGGAGCCCCGGCAGCAGCTTGCGCTTTGCCAGGTCCCCGGTCGCCCCGAAGATCACGATGACGTGCGGCTGTTCCATCCCGTCAGCCTAAGCGTGCGCGCCCCTCGCCGGAACCGACCCGCTCAGCGCGACAGGTCGAGGTAGGCCAACGTGCGGTTGA
>CADCUB010000145.1 GCA_902805775.1 uncultured Frankineae bacterium
CGACCGCCCCCACGTGGGCGGCGGGCAGCCGGGGCACCCGCGGAGCCGGCCGGTCCGCGGCACGGGGTGCGTCGCCGCCGGGAGGCTCCTGCGCCGTGTCCAGCAGCTCGCTCAGCGCCTCGAGCGGCGCCGGCTCCGTCGAGCGCCGGGCGGTCACCGCCTCAGGCGTCCAGGCCGAGCCGCCGGGCCGACCGGGTGCGCTGCCGGGTCGCCCGCAGGCGGCGCAGCCGCTTGACGAGCATCGGGTCGGCCACGAGCGCCTCCGGCTTGTCGATCAGGGTGTTGAGCACCTGGTAGTAGCGGGTGGCGCTCATGTCGAACAGGTCCTTGATGGCCGCTTCCTTGGCGCCGGCGTACTTCCACCACTGGCGCTCGAAGGCGAGCACGTCGTGCTCGCGCGCGGACAGGCCGGCTCCGTCGACGGTGCTCGACACGGGCGCGGGCGTGGGCGATCCGCTCATCGTTCCTCCGTGCAGCGGGCAATCACAACGGTGTAGTTCGTCGGACGTCCCCATGGAAGCACACGCGTCGGACGCCGCCGGACACGCGGGAGGCGCGCCAGGCGTGTCCGGGAGGGCCGCACGCAAGGGTGAGCGCAGCACGGACCTGTGGCAGGGTGGCGCTTTGCTCCGCGGCTGTCGGCGCCGGAGTCGGGACCGCTGGGGAGGATCGCGATGTCGGGCGCCGTGAGAGGGGTGGCCGCGCGCCCGCGGCTGCCGGGGGTGCGGCTGCCGGGGGTGCAGCTGCCCCGCCGCCGTTCCCGGACGCGCCGGTCCATCTGCCTCTACACGCCCTCTCGGGACGCCTCGGGGATGGGCGCCCACATGCTCGACCTGACCGCGGAGTACGCCGCGGACGCCGACGTGACCCTCATGGCCTGGCCGACCGAGCCGGGGAGGCGCATGCTCGCCGAGGCCGCGCGGCTCGGTGCCCGGACCGTGCCGCTGCTGCATCCCCGTGATCCCGGCTTCGGCCCGGCCGTCGAGCGCGCGCTGACCTCCGTCCCGACCGACGTCTTCCACGTCCACGTGGGCTTCGGGCGCGAGGACTTCGACGGAGCGCGGGCGGCCCGGCGGGCGGGCGTGCCGGCGGTGCTGCAGACGCAGCACTTCCCCTGGCTGCTGGGCAGCCACAAGCACCGGGCGCCGTTCTTCCACGCCATCGAGCCGGTGGACCAGCTGATCACGGTGTCGCGGCAGCAGCGCGCGACGTACGAGCGGATCGGGGTGCCGCCGGAGCGGATGGTGACGGTGCCCAACGGCATCCGCTCACGGGGCCGGGGCCCCGGGCGGGCCGCCGCCCGGCGGGCGCTCGGCCTGGACCCCGGGCAGCCGGTGGTGCTCAGCGTGGGCCGGCTCAACGTCATGAAGGGCCACCGGTACCTCGTCGCGGCGGTGCCGGAGATCGCCCGTCGCGTCCCGGACGTGGCCGTGGTGGTCATCGGCGCCGGACACCTCGAGGGGGCGTTGCGCGCGCAGGCCGACGAGCTCGGCGTCGGCGACCGGGTGCACCTGCCGGGGCACCGGCCCGACGCGCGGATGCTGCTGGACGCCGCGGACGTGTTCGCTCTGCCCTCCCGCTCGGAGGGGATGCCGCTGGCGCTGCTGGAGGCGATGGACGCCGGACTGCCGGTCGTCGCCACCCGTGTGATCGGCAGTGCGGAGGTCGTCGCGGAGGGCGAGACCGGGCTGCTGGTCCGCCCTCGGGACCCCGCGGCGCTGGCCGCCGCCGTCGCCGGCCTGCTCGCCGATCCCGCCACCGCCCGGCGCTACGGGCGTGCCGGCCGCGAGCGCTACCTCAGCCACTTCACCAGCGCGCGGATGGCGGCGGACACCCGCGCGCTCTACGAGCAGGTGCTGCGGCGGACGGGGGTGGAGCGGTGAGTCCGCTGCGGGTGGGCTGCGTCGGCACCGGCTTCATCGCCGGACGCCACCTCGCGGCACTGCACGGCTTCCCGGACGTGACGGTCGTCGCCGTGGCCGATCCGGTGCGCGAGCGGGCCGAGCAGGCGGCGGCGCGCTGCGGCGGCCGGGCCTACGCCGACGGGCTCGAGATGCTCGCCGCCGAGGACCTCGACGCGGTGTGGCTGTGCGTCCCGCCGTTCGCGCACGGACCGCTCGAGGACGCAGCGGTCGACCGCGGGCTGCCGGTGTTCGTCGAGAAGCCGCTCGCCCTCGACCTCCCCCCGGCCGTGCGCCTGGCAGAGCGCGTCCGGCAGTCGGGGCTGCTGACCGCCGTGGGCTACCACTGGCGCGCGCTGACGGTCGTCCAGCAGGCCCGGCGCATCGTCCAGGAGACGCCGGCGCAGCTGGTGACCGGCGCCTGGCTCGACCGGACTCCGGCCGTCCCGTGGTGGTCGCAGCGCACCGGCTCGGGCGGCCAGCTCGTCGAGCAGACCACCCACCTGGTCGACCTGGCCCGCCTGCTGGTCGGCGAGGTCGAGTCGGTGCAGGCCCTGGAGACCACGAGCCCCCGCTCCGGGTGGCCGGGTGCGGACGTGCCGACGGCCTCGGCCGTGCTGCTGCGCTTCCGCTCCGGCGCGGTCGGCACCATCTCCTCGAGCTGCGTGCTCGAGCGCCGCAGCCGGGTCGGGCTGCAGCTGACCCTCGAGGGACGGCTGCTCGACGTCAGCGAGCGCGCGCTGTCGGACCACGAGCTGCGCCTGGTCGACGCCGACGGCGAGCAGGTCGTGCAGACCGACGAGGACCCGATCGCCTGCGAGGACCGCGCGTTCCTCGACGCGCTGGCCGGCCGGGGCGAGGCGCTCGTGCCGTACGCCGAGGCGCTGCGCACCCACGCCGTCGTCTGCGCGGCGGACGCGTCGGCGCGCTCGGCGGGGACGAGGGTCGACGTGGACGCGTTCCTCGCCTCGGCGGCGGGCGCATGAGCGGCCGGCGGACGGTCCGCAGCCTGGGCATCACCGGGCCGATGCAGCCGGAGATCCTGACCTACGAGGAGGAGCCGCCGGCCGAGGGCGAGTTCCGCGTCGACACGCTGTTCACCGGGCTGTCGGCCGGCACGGAGCTGACCTTCCTCAAGGGCACCAACCCCTACCTGCAGGCGTCCTGGGACGGCGAGCGGGGCGTGTTCGTGCCCGGAGTGCCGTCGCGCAGCTTCCCGGTCCAGGCCCTGGGCTACATGGAGGTCGGGCGGGTCGTCGAGAGCCGCACCTCCCGCGTCGCCGAGGGCGACGTCGTCGCGACGACGTACGGCCACCGGACCGGGTTCGTCGTCGACCCGGCCCGGTTCGTCGCGGTGCTGCCCCGCGGGCTCGACCCGCTGCTCGGCGTCTACGTGGCGCAGATGGGACCGATCTGCGCGAACGGCGTGCTGCACGCCGCGGCCGAGCTCGCCGGACGCCGGCCCGACGTGCAGCTCGCCGACGGGGTGCGCGACCGGCACGTCCTGGTCACCGGTGGCGGGGTCGTCGGGCTGCTCACGGGGCTGTTCGCACGGATGCACGGTGCGGCGGAGGTGGCCCTCGCCGACCCCGACCCGGGCCGGCGCGCCGCTGCGCAGGCGCTCGGCCTGACCCCGGTCGACGCGGCGCAGGTGTGGCAGGAGTGCACCTCCCGCTGGGTCCACGGCCCGGGCGACCGCGGCGCCGACGTCGTCTTCCAGTGCCGGGGCCGGGCCGAGGTGCTGGCCGACGCCCTGCGGAGCCTGCGCCCCCAGGGCAGCGTGATCGACCTGGCCTTCTACCAGGGCGGTGCGCCCGAGCTGCGGCTCGGCGAGGAGTTCCACCACAACGGGCTGACGGTCCGGTGCGCCCAGATCAACCGGGTGCCGCCGGGCCTGGCCGGCTCCTGGGACCGGCGGCGCCTGGCCGAGGCCACCCTCGACCTGCTCGACGAGCACGGCGACCTGGTCCGGCAGCACGTCGTGACCGACGTCGTGCCGCTCGCCGAGGGCCCGGAGCTGATGCTGGCGCTCGCGCAGCGTCGCCGCTCGGCGCTGCAGGCGGTGTTCGAGGTGGCCGCGTGAGGCCCGTCGACGGCGCAGGCGCCGTGCCGCTCGACCTCGCCCGGGTGGACCCGCCGCCCGCGGGGTTCCCGGACTGCGTCACCTGCCCGTACTGGACCACGGGCAGCCCGCGCCTGTGCTTCTCCTGCGCGTCGGCGCCGACCGCGGTGAGCGGCCCGGTCTGCGGCCTGTGCTGCCAGGAGCTCGTGGACGGCGCCTGCCCCAACACCGTCTGCCGGCTGCCCGACCCGGAGTTCTCGCGCATCTTCACCGTGCTCGAGCACCCCGAGCCGATGTGGACCGCCGTGTGGCGCTACAAGTACGACGAGGACAAGCGCTGGGCGCAGGTGCTCGCGCGGCTGCTCGTCGGCTACCTCGAGCAGCACCGCGCCGATCTGGAGCACTACGACGCGATCACCACCTGCGCGCTCTACGTCGGCCCGCAGGCCAACCGCCTGTGGGACCACCTGCGGCTGGTCCTGGACGCGGCGCAGGAGCTCGGGCCGGACTGGCCGTTCCGGCCCGACCTGATCCGCAAGGCCGTGCCCACGGGCCGCTTCCTGGGCATCGGCGTCGAGGACCGCCGGCGCATCGCGGAGGGCGAGCTGCGGGACGCCCTCACGGTCCCCGAGCCGCAGGAGGTCCGCGGTCAGCGGGTGATCGTCCTGGACGACGTCTACTCCGAGGGCTTCTCCATGCGCGAGATGGCGCGCGTGCTGCGCCGGGCCGGGGCCGCCGAGGTCGCCGGGCTGGTCTTCGCCCGCCGCAAGGGCGGCTGACGCCGGTCCGGTCCGCTGCCCCTGCTCAGGGGTAGAGCCCGCGGGTGCGGTGCGCCTCGGCGACCCGACCGACACCGATCATCTGCGCGGCCGTGCGCAGCGAGACCCCCCGCTCGCGGGACAGGTCCGACACCTGCTCGTAGGCCTGCTCCATCAGCCGCTTCAGGCGGTCGTTGACCTCGTCCTCGGTCCAGAAGTAGGCCTGCAGGTCCTGCACCCACTCGAAGTACGAGACCGCGACACCACCGGAGTTGGCGAGCACGTCCGGCACCACGCGCACGCCGTTGGCCTCCAGGACGGCGTCGCCGTCGGGGGTCGTCGGGCCGTTGGCGCCCTCGACGACGAACGACGCCCGCACGCGGTCGGCGTTCTCCTCGTGGATGACGCCCTCGAGCGCGGCCGGCACCAGCACGTCGACGTCGAGCTCGAGCAGCTCGGCGTTGGTGATCGTCTCGGTGCCGGGGAACCCGACCACGGTGTCGGCCCCGGAGCGCAGGTGGCGCAGCAGAGCCGCCGGGTTGAGCCCCCGCGGGTCGTGCACGCCGCCCTTCCAGTCCGAGACGGCGACGACGATGCAGCCGGCGTCGTGCAGGAACTGCGCCGCGAGCCCGCCCACCTTGCCGAAGCCCTGCACGGCCACGGTCGCGCCCCGGTGGTCGATCCCGGCCTCGTGCAGCGCGGAGAAGGCGGCGTACATGACCCCGCGGCTCGTCGCGCCGCCCCGGCCCTCCGAGCCGCCGACGCTGACCGGCTTCCCGGTGACGACGCCGGTCACGGTGTAGCCGGAGTGGATGGAGTAGGTGTCCATCATCCAGGCCATCGTCTGCTCGTCGGTGCCGACGTCGGGCGCCGGGATGTCCTTCTCCGGGCCGATGATGGGCGTGATCTCGCTGGCGTAGCGGCGGGTGACCCGCTCGAGCTCGTGGCGCGACAGCAGCCGCGGGTCGACGGCGACCCCGCCCTTCGCGCCGCCGTACGGGATGCCGATGAGCGCGCACTTCCACGTCATCCACATCGCGAGCGCCCGCACCTCGTCGAGGTCGGTCGAGGGGTGGAACCGGATGCCGCCCTTGGCCGGCCCGCGGGACAGGTTGTGCTGCACCCGGTAGCCGGACAGGATCTCCAGCGAGCCGTCGTCACGACGCAGCGGCACGGCCACCTGCATCGAGCGACGGGGCGTCGCGAGCATGGCGTGCATGCCGTCGTCCAGGCCCAGCTGGTGCACGGCGATGCCGAGCTGGTGCAGCGCGCTGTCGAGCGCGGACATCCGTGCGGACACGGTGAGTGCTCCTCGGTGCCGTTTCCTGGACGATCTCCGTCGACCGACCACGGAACCGCCCGAGTCTGTCACGGCGGGCGTGCGATGACGACGATCCGGCGCCCGCAGCACACTTCTGCGGCATCCGGACGCGGCGCGGCGACCGGTCCTGCCGTCAGCCCTGCCGGGCCTCGCTCAGGGGCAGGGTGACCCGGAACGTCGTGCCGTCCGCCCCGGTGGTGAACGTGAGGGTCCCGCCGTGGCGCTGCTCGACGATGCGCCGGGCGCTGTCCAGGCCCAGGCCGCTGCCGCGGCCCGGGTCCTTGGTGGTGAAGAACGCGTCGAAGACCCGGGCCTGCGCCGCCTCGGGGATGCCTGGGCCCTGGTCCTGCACCTCCACGACCGCGTCGTCCGCGTCGCGGGAGGTCCGCAGGACCAGCCGGCCGGTGCCGGTCATGGCGTCGGCGGCGTTGTCGATGAGGTTGGTCCACACCTGGTTGAGCTCCGCGCCGTAGGCCGGCACCAGCGGCAGCCCGAGGTCGTAGTCGCGCTCGACCCGTACGCCGGCGAGCTTGTGGCCGAGCATGACCACCGTGCTGTCCAGTCCGGTGTGCAGGTCGACCTCCTGCCGGGAGGCCGAGTCCATGAAGCTGTACTGCTTGACCGCGGCGACCAGCGTGGAGATGCGCGTGGTCGCCTCCTCGATCTCGTCCATGAGGTTCTCGGTCTCGACCGTGTAGGCCATCCAGCGCAGCGGCCCCTCGAGCGCCGCCCCGCCGGCCGCGCCGCCGAGCCCGTCGCCCACCGAGCCGGCGAGCTCGTCGAGCCAGTCGACCCCCAGCCCGGCCGCCACGAAGACCGGCGCCAGGTCGACCGAGGCCGCCACGCCCAGCTCGTCCAGCCGGTCGACGAGCGCGTCCTCGAGGTCGGCCTCCTCGACGGCCGTCAGCCGCCGTCGCGACTTGGCGGCCAGCTCGACCGCCCGCTCCTGCGCCGTGACGAGGTCGGCGATGGCGGAGCGGTCGATCGGACCGGTGGCGATCATGCCGAGCTTGTGGCGCATGCCGGCCACCCGGTCGCGCAGCTGCTCGGTCGCGCGCACGGCGGCCGCCGCCGGGTTGTTGAGCTCGTGCGCCAGCGTCGCCGACAGGGTGCCGAGCCGGGCGAGGTGCTCGTGCTGGCGCAGGGTGGCCTCGCTGGTGCGCACGCCGACGTAGAGCCCGTCGAGCAGGTGCACCGCGAGCGGGTGCCAGCGCCGCATGAAGGTGGCGAAGTCGCCGGCCGCCAGCCGGAAGAAGGCGCTGGCCTCCGTCGTCACCACCGTGGTGCCGTAGAGCGTGTCCGGCTCGTCGACGTAGGCCCGGGTCGCCCCGGCGTAGGCCCCCCGGTGCGTGGAGCTGGTGATCAGCACGTCGTCCCCGCCGATCGTGCGCGACAGGGTCAGCCCGCCGCGCAGCAGCGTCCACAGCGCCTCGGCCGGCTCCCCCTCGCGGTAGACCACGGCCCCCGCGTCGAAGGTCCGGACGTCGCCCCGGTCCGCCAGCCAGGTGAGCTGCTCGTCGTCGAGCGCCTCGAACAGGAACAGCGTCCGCAGCTCGTCCGCCGTCGTCCTGCTCATGAGCGCTCCAGGTAGGTGTGGACGAGGCTGACCGCCATCGCACCGTCCCCGACGGCGGACGCCACCCGCTTCATCGACGCCGCCCGCACGTCACCGGCGACGAACACCCCCGGCACGCTCGACTCCAGCAGGTACGGGTCGCGCTCGAGCGGCCAGCGCGGCGGCGGCGCGCCGTCGGGCCCGAGCAGGTCGAGCCCGGTGAGCACGAAGCCCCGCGAGTCGCGGACGAACAGCTCACCGAGCCAGTCGGTCGCCGGCACGGCGCCGATGAAGACGAACAGCCAGCCCGCGGGCACCTGCTCGACGGTGCCCCGGACGTTGTCGCGCAGGGTGAGCACCTCCAGGTGCTCGACCCCGTCGGCACCGACCACCTCGGTGCACGTCCGCACCTCGATCTTGGGGTCGGCCTCGATGCGCGCCACGAGGTACTCGCTCATGCTGCGCCGCAGGTCCGAGCCCCGTGCCAGGACGATGACGCGCGAGGCGTAGCGCCGGAAGAACAGCGCCGCCTGCCCGGCGCTGTTGGCCGCCCCGACGACGTAGACGTCCTGGTCGGTGCAGTTGACCGCCTCGTAGGTCGCGGCGCCGTAGTAGACGCCGCGGCCCGAGAAGTCGTCGACGCCGCGTGCGGCGAGCCGGGTGTAGCTCACCCCGGTCGCGAGGACGACGGCGTGCGCGGTCACGCTCGGCGCGCCGTCGAGGTGGACGACCCGGCCGTCGCCCTGCGGCTCGATCCCGGTCACCTCCGCGGCCGTGACGACCTCGACGCCGAAGCGGACGGCCTGGTCACGGGCGCGCTGCGCCAGCTCGGCGCCCGACAGCCCCTGCGGGAAGCCGAGGTAGTTCTCGATGCGGCTGCTCTGGCCGGCCTGGCCGCCGGTGGCGGCCCGCTCCACGAGCAGGGTCCGCAGCCCCTCGCTCGCGCCGTACACCGACGCCCCCAGGCCCGCGGGTCCCCCGCCCACCACGACCAGGTCGTAGAAGGGGCTCTCGGCCTGGGTGGACAGCCCCGCGCGCTCGGCCAGCTCGCGCAGCGACGGCGAGCGCAGCACCTCGCCGTCGGGGAGCAGGACCACGGGCAACGGGACGCCGTCGCCCAGCCCCGCGGCGGTGAGCAGGCGCCCGGCGGCCGGGTCGGTGACGTCGAGGTGGCGGTAGGGCACCTGGTTGCGGGCGAGGAACTCCTTGGCCGTCTGCGTCTCGGCCGACCACTGGTGACCGATCAGCGTGATGCCGCTGAACGACGGGCGGCTGTGCGCCCGCCAGGCCTCGAGCAGCTCGTCGAGCGCCGGGTACAGCCGCTCCTCCGGGGGGTCCCACGGCTTGAGCAGGTAGCGGTCGAGGTCGACGTCGTTGATCGCACGGATCGCGGCGTCGGTGTCGGCGTACGCCGTCAGCAGCACCCGCTTGGCGCCGGGCACGATGTCCATGGCCAGCTCGAGGAACTCCACCCCGGTCATGCCGGGCATGCGGTGGTCGGCGAGCAGCAGCGCGGTGTCGTCCCCGCGCAGGGTGAACTCGCGCAGGGCCTCGAGCGCGTCGGGCCCCGACTCGGCCCGGACGACCCGGTGGTCCGCGCCGTAGCGCCGGCGCAGGTCACGCGCCACCGCCCGGCTGACCGAGGCGTCGTCGTCGACGGTGAGCAGGACCGGACGCCCGCTCACGGGCGGGCTGCTGGCTGCGTGTGGGTCATGGGGTCCCCCCGGGCTCGACGCCCAGTCAACGCCAGCCCGGGCGCCCGGTCCACCTCGACGACGGAGCGCGCGCCCCGGGCGGTCCGGCGTCGCCCGCTGCGGCTCGGCTACTGACCGCGCAGGGCCCGTACCCGCTCGTCGACCATCCGCCGGGTGCCGTCGACGATCGAGCGCGCGTAGCGGCCGAGCACGACGTCGAGGACGAAGCCGACCGGCGGCACCTGTGCCAGCCGGCCCAGGCCCATGACGCGGGGGACGGCCCTCGTGCGGGGTGAGGTGGCCCCGGCGACCTCCACGACCGCGTCGCCCACCCAGCCTGCCGGCACGCCGGGTGCGAGCGGCACCTCCGGGTCGCCCGGCTGGCGCGACTGCTCGACCGTGCGCAGCAGGTAGTCGGTGGCCACCGGTCCGGGGTTGATCGAGTGGACGAGGACGCCGGTGCCGGAGGTCTCCCGGCGCAGCCCCTCGACGAGGCCGTCGACCGCGAACTTGCTGGAGGCGTAGACCGTCGACGGCGGACCGGAGACCCAGGCCGCTGCCGAGCTCAGCATCACCACGGCGCCGGAGCGGGCGGCCAGCATCGACGGCAGCACCAGCCGGGTGAGGTCGGCGTACGCGATGACGTTGGTCGTGTAGACGCGCTCGATGTCGAAGGCGCTGAGCTCGTGCAGCAGGCCCACGGCGCCGACCCCGGCGTCGTTGACCAGCACGTCCACGCGGCCGTGACGGGCCAGCACCCGCTCCACCAGGGCGGCGCGCTGGGCGCCGTCGAGCAGGTCGGCCACCTCGACCTCGATCCCCGGCTGCTCGTCGGCCAGCGCCCGCAGGCCCTCCTCGTGCGAGGCGACGCCGACGACGGTGTCGCCGAGCCGGGCGAAGCGCAGGGCGCTCTCGCGACCGATGCCGGACGAGGCGCCGGTGAGCAGCACGATGCGGGAGCCGGGGGCAGGACGAGCAGGACCGGGGGCAGGCGGCATGGCCGGACCTGTCCCCCGCGGCGCCGGGGCTCAACCGGCGCAGCACGCCGACCGCCGGGCGTCGAGACCGACCTCTCAGCCGGCGGGGTCGCGCTCCGCGTGCATCCGCGCGAGCTCGCGCCGGGCCTGGTCGAGCTGCGCAGCCAGAGCCGGGAACGCCGAGGAGGCCATCGAGAAGGCGGCCAGCGCCTCGATGAGGAACTCGGAGGCAGCCGTGCTCATCGCCACGACCTCCTGTGCGTCACGCGCGTCCGGCAGCACCTCGAGCAGGGTGATGTGGTGGGCCTCGACGAGGTCGAGGATGCTCTGCCCCTGCGTCACCGCCGCCCGGCCGAGCAGGTAGCCCGCGTGCCGGGCCGGCTCGTCGCGCCGGGACAGGTAGCGCAGGAACGCCGGCCGGTAGTCGCGCTGGAGCCGCAGCTGCGCCGGCCCCGGGGCGGCGGCCCCGGGCTCGTCCGGGGTCACGGACGCGGCGGCGGCAGCGGCGAGGTCAGCCGGCCGAGCACCTGCAGGCCCTGCTCCAGGTCGAGCGCGGTGTGGACGTGGGGGATGCTCATGCCGAGCTGCACCATGGTGAAGGCGATCTCGGGGCTGACGCCGACCACGACGGTCTCGGCGCCCCGGAGACGGGCCATGTCGGCGAGCGAGCCGAGCGTGGCGGCGGCGTAGCTGTCCAGGACGTCGAGGGCGGCCACGTCGATGATCACGCCGCGGCAGCGCTCGTCGCCGATGCGCTCCACCAGCGCCTCCTGGAAGCGCCGCATCTCGCTGTCGTCCAGGGCAGCGTTGATCGACGCCAGGAGGTAGTCGCCCTGGCGCAGGATGGAGACGAGCATCGGCGACGTCGTGGTGCTCACCCGCTCGGGGCCGACGCCGCGTCGTCGCGGCGGATCACCTGGAACCCGAGCTGCCGCTCGGCCTCCTCGATCCCGCCCTGCAGGTCTCCGATGGTGTTCATCTTGCCGAGGTCCACTCCGATCGTCACCAGTGTCTGAGCGATCTTCGAGGACAGCCCGGTGATGATGACGCTCGCACCCATCAGGCGTGACGCGTCCACGGTCTGCACCAGGTGGTTGGCGACCGACTCGTCGACGTCGGGCACACCCGTGGTGTCGATGACCACCACCTTGGCCCGGTGCGTCCGGATGCCGGCGAGCAGCTGCTCGGTCAGCTGGCGCGCCCGCTCGGTGTCGAGCACACCGATGATCGGCAGGATGAGCAGCCGCTCGCGCACCTGCAGGACCGGCGTCGACAGCTCGCGGATCGCGTCCTGCTGCTGGCGGATGACACGCTCGCGCTCGTCGACGAAGCTCACGGCGACGGTGTTGGCGATCCGGTTCGCGGCCGGCTCGTAGGCGTCCAGGACGTGGTCGAGCAGCGTGAAGTCGTCGGCGTACTTCTGGAACAGCGACCGGGCGAGCACGTCGCGCAGGAGCAGCACGATGCCCACGACCTCGTGGGTCTCGACGCCGCGCGGGATGATGCGCTCGGACAGGTCGCGGGCGTAGTGCCGCAGCGCCTCCACGCTGCCTGTCTCGAGCACCTCGACGTAGTTGTCGTAGACCGACGTGGTCTCGGAGTGGATCTCCTGGGGCGTCATGGAGGTGAGCAGGTGGGCCTGCGTGATGCGCCCCGACCACTCCTTCTGCAGCTGGCTGCGGTGCTCGCGCAGGTGCGCGACCAGCTCGGGGAGCAGCTGCTTGTCGTCGGACCAGCCCCGGTCGTCCTGGTCGGCCTGCGGCCCGAGCAGCGGGCCCTCTCCGCTCTCGCGCGTGCTGGTCATGGTGCTGCTCCTCATCGTCCGCCGGGTCCACCCGTGCTGCGCCACTTGCGCATGGTCACCGTCGTGCCCCTGCCGCTCTCGGACTCCACGACGAACTCGTCCATGAGCCGGCGACACCCCGGCAGGCCCAGGCCCAGACCACCGTAGGTGCTGTGCCCGTCGCGGAGCGCGAGGTCGACGTCGGAGATGCCCGGGCCGGCGTCACGCGCCACCACGAGCAGCCCGCACCGGGCCGGCTCCTGCAGCCGGCCGATGCGCACCTCGCCCGTGCCCGCGAACTTCACGATGTTGCGGGTGACCTCCGAGATCGCCGTGGCGATCACCGTCCCGTCGGTCGCGCTGAAGCCGAGCGAGATCGCGACGTCGCGGCCGGTCTGGCGCGCGAGCACGACGTCGGCGTCGGCGCCGACGGCGATGCGGGTGCTCGTCCCGTCGCTCGCCCGCTGCGACAGCGGGCGCCCCAGGTCGGCGCAGTACGGGCAGGCCAGCAGGTGCCCGCTGACGTCGAGCTCGCGCTGGCGGCGGCGGTCACCTCCGGACAGCGCCAGCAGCACCGGGCGGCACTGCGGCGTGGGCGGCTCCCGGTGGTCCATCGCGAGCAGGTACTCCACCCGCAGCCGCGCCCGCGTCCGCTTCAGCTGCGCGGCCAGGGCGCCCGGGCTGGTGGACGACTCGCGGGCGAGCTCGGCGAGCTCCCGGCCCTCGACGTCGTGGGCGACGAGGAGCGCCCGGTCCCGGTCGGGCAGGTGGGTCAGCGCGGTGGCGACCGCGTCGCCCTCCTCGCGGTCGAGCACCGCGTCCTCCGGACGGTCGGCCGGCAGCAGGTCGACCACGCGGTGCAGGTTGCGCTCGGTCGTGTCCAGGTGCCGCCACGTCGAGGCGACGACGTTGCGCGCCGTGGCGATGGCGTACGGGATCGCCGTGTCGGGGTCGATGCGGCCCCAGGCCGTCAGGACCTTGGCCAGCGTCTCCTGGACGAGGTCGTCGACCATGTGGCTGTCGCGCACGCGGGAGGCGATCACCCGGCGCACGATGGTGCGGATCTCGAGCAGCTCCGCCGGTGCAGGGGCGCCGGCCGGCGGTGCCACCGGCCGGGCAGCGCTCACCGGCGCCGTCTCCGACCGTGCGCCGCCGACATGTGGGCACTGTAGGCCCGCTCGGCACGACGCCGTCAGGTGGACGCCCGAGGTCACGCCGCGTCACGCCCGACCTCCGCCGGCGTACTCCCAGTACCGCGTGCCGCCGCTCCGGCCGGGCGCGGGACGGGGGATCGCGAGAGGGACGACTGATGAGGGTTCTCGGCACCGAGCTGCACGAGCTGGTCAGCGAGCAGCGGCTGCTGCGCGACGTGCTGCGCCTGGCGCGGCGCTGCGAGGGCAGGCTCCCGCTGCCCCTGCTCGACGCGGTGCTGGCCGGGACGAGCGCCGTCCGACCGGTCCTGCCCCACCAGCGGAGCGTCCGCAGCGCGTGAGCGCCCTGCTGCACGGCCTGGTCGAGCTGTGGCTGGTCGCGACCGCCCTCGGAGTGGTCCTGCTGGTGCTGGTCGTCGCCGTGCAGGGCGGCGTGCAGCGCCTGCGCCGGGAGGTCCTCGCCCGGGCGGACCGGTGCCGGTCGCGCCGGTCGCGCGTCTAGGCCGGCCCCGAGGGGTGTGCCGCGTGCAGCAGCTCCGCCTCCTGCTGGGGGGTCGTGCCGACCGACAGCGGGGGCTCCCCGCGCTCGCGGTCCCACGCGAGCACGTCGCGGGCGGTCTGCTCGAGCGGCGTGGCGGTCAGCCCCGCGGCCCGCGCGGGTGCGGCGCTGCGGCGGAACAGGACGTCGTCGGCCGGGTCGGTCAGCACCAGCGGCAGGGGCGGGTCGACGGACGCCGGGTCGACGGGGACCAGCTCGACCGCGCTCCCGGCCGCGGCCGCGCAGGTGCGGACCATCTCGGCCAGCGTGACCGGCTCGGCCGGCCCGACGGCGTTCCAGGTGCCGCCGGCGTCGGCCTCGAGCAGCGCGACGAGCAGCGCGGCGAGGTCGCGGGAGTCGACCACCTGCACGGGCTGCTCGGGGCGACCGGCCAGGGCGAGCCGCCCGCCGCGGGCGGCCCGGCGCGCCCACCAGGTGAACCGGTCGGTGGGGTCGTGCGGTCCGGCCACCACACCGGGACGGACGACGGTGGCCCGCTCGCCGAACCGCTCGGCCACCTCGTCCTCGCAGGCCACCTTCAGCGGGCCGTACGTCTGCGGCGTCACGTCCTCCGTGCCGTGCTCGGGAGCCCACCGGGGGGCGTCCTCGGTGAGCGGCGCGCGGGCCTGCGACAGGTCGTAGACCGAGCCGGTCGAGACGAACAGGTAGCGCCCGACGTCCCCGACCGCGCCGGCCGCCTCACGCACGTGGCGCGGGACGTAGCCGCTCACGTCGACCACGGCGTCCCAGCTGCCGTCCGCGAGGGAGGCGTAGTCGCCGGCGTCGCGGTCACCCGTGCGACGGGGGACCTGCGGGAACAGCCCCGCGCCGGTCCGGCCGCGGCTGAACAGCGTGAGCTCGTGTCCTTGTGAGAGAGCGCGCTCCACCAGAGCGCGGCCCACGAAGGAGGTCCCGCCGAGCACCAGCAGTCGCATGGCCGCGAGCCTAGGTCGAGTGGTGCACTCGGCCAGGTCGTGGTACATCCGCCCCTCGGCGGGGCATGAGGGGTGCGTGAGTGACGAGGCAGGGCCCGAGGCGGACGGCGACCTGGTCCGCGTCGACCTGCCGGCCGACTCCGAGGCCCCCGGGCGGGCGCGCCGGGCGACCCGTGAGGCCCTCGACGGCTGGCAGCTGTCGGCACTGGTCGACAGCGTCGTCCTGGTCGTCTCCGAGCTGGTCACCAACAGCGTGCGCTACGGCCGGCCGCCCCTGCACATGGTCCTCACGCGGCGCTCGCAGTCGGTGCGGGTCGACGTCCACGACGCCGTCCCCGCCGCACCGCCGCTGGGGGACGACCCGACGTCGGTCGACGCGGAGTCCGGGCGCGGTCTGCTGATCGTGACGGCGGTGGCCGACTCCGTCGGCGTCGAGCGCGTGCCGGGCGACGGCAAGCACGTCTTCGCGTCCTTCCGCACCTGACCCGACCGGCCGCGGCGCGGCTGCTGGTCGGTCCGCGCGTCCTCCTGGACAGCACCCGTCCGACGCGGCGCGCGGGGAGCAGGCAGGATGGACGCTCCCCGGCCCTGGCGGCCGGCGCTGACGACGGCGGTCGAGGTCGAGGAGGTCGGACGTGCACGCGCCGCTCACCGAGCTCCACGTCGACGGCGGGCTCGAGGCGGTGCCTCGCTCGCGCGCCTTCGTCACGACCGCGCTCGAAGACCGCGCGCCGGAGCTGACCGACGACGCGGCCCTGGTCGTCACCGAGCTCGTCACGAACGCCCTGCTGCACGGCGGCCCGTGCGTCCGGGTGCGGCTGCGGACCTCCGGCGGGTCGGTCCGGGTCGAGGTCGAGGACGACGGGCCGGACCTGCCGGTCGCGGCGCGCCAGAGCGCCGTCGCGATGACCGGCCGCGGGCTGCCGCTGGTCGCCGCCGTGGCCCGCGCCTGGGGCGTGGAGCCGACGCAGCCGCAGGGGAAGGTGGTCTGGGCCGAGCTGGGCTCGACCGGCCGTCGCCCGGCGGAGCAGGCAGCACCGGACGCCGAGGCGCTGCTCGCTGCCTTCGCGGACGACGACCGGGGCACGGATCACCCGGAGGAGCTGCACACGATCTCGCTCGGCTCCGTGCCGACGGACCTGCTGCTCGACGCCAAGGCCCACATCGACAACGTCGCCCGCGAGTTCACGATGGAGAGCGCGTCCGCCGGCGACAGTGCCGCGAACGGCGGCACCGTGCCGGCGCGACTGGCCGCCCTGGTCACCACCGTGGTGCACGGCTTCGGCCCCGCCCGCAGTGCCATCAAGCGCCAGGCGCTCGCCGCCGCTGAGCGCGGCGAGCGCGAGGTCCACCTCAGCCTGACGCTGCCCGCGTCCGCGGCGGCGGCCGGCGAGCAGTACCTGAGCGCCCTCGACGAGGCGGACGAGTGGGCGCGCCGCGCCCGGTTGCTGACGCTGGAGACGCCGCCGGTGCACAAGGTGTTCCGCCGCTGGTACGTGCAGACGCTGGTCGACCAGCTGCGCGCCGCCTCGACGGGCGCTCCGGAGCCGCCTGCCGTCCCGTTCCGCGATCGGCTGGCCGAGGATCTCGAACGACGGTCCGGCGCCTCCTCCGAGGCCGACCCCCCGGCCGGGACGGCGGTCGACCACGTCGCGGTGTTCCGGGCGCTGCCGACGTCGTACATGGTCATGAGCCGCGACCTGGTCTTCGTCGAGGCCAACGACGCCTACCTGGCCAGCGTGGGCCGCGCCCGCGAGGAGCTGGTCGGCCGGCCGGTGTTCGAGCTGTTCCCGCCGACCCCGGACGCGCTGGACGAGACCGGCGTCTCCCGGGTGCAGCGCTCGTTCGAGCGGGCGCGCGACACCGGCCGGGTCGACACGATGCCGCTGCAGAAGTACGACATCCCCGACCCGGCGACCGGCGGGCTGTCCGAGCGCTGGTGGTCGCTGATCTCGGTGCCGGTCCGCGACGCGGACGGCCGCGTGGTCCTGATCGCCCAGCGCGCGGAGGACATCACCGACGTCGTGCGGGAGCGGGAGCTCGGACGCGCGGAGCGCGAGCGCAACGAGGAGCTCGGCCGGCGGGTCGTCGAGGTCGAGGCCGACCTGCTGACCCGTGCGCAGCAGCTCGAGCAGGCGCTCGCCGAGCGGCAGGAGGCGGCCGAGCGCGTGGCGACGCTCGCCGGCGTCGCCCTGGACCTGAGCCGGGCCGACGACCTCGCCGACCTGACGAGCATCGTCATCGACCGGGGGCTGCCGGTCGTCGGTGCGGACGGCGGCGCGGTGGGCGTGCTCGCGGACGACGCGCGGACCCTGCGCGTGTCGATCAGCGAGCGGTTGGGCGCGTCGCTGCAGATGGCGTACGCCGAGCTGCCCCTCGACAGCCCGCTGCCCGCCGCCCACACCGCGCGCACCGGCGAGCCGGTGCTGCTCCCGGACCGCGCGACCGGGCTGGCCTGGTCGCGGGCCATGGAGCAGGTCTACGCCGACACCGGCCGCTCGGCGTGGGCGACCCTGCCCCTGCGCGTGGGCGACGAGCTGCTGGGTGCGCTGATCGCCTCCTGGGTCGACGAGCGGCACCTCACCGGCGAGGACCTCGCCCTGCTGGAGGGCTTCGCGGCTCAGGTCGCCCAGGCCGCGCAGCGGATCCGCGCCACAGAGGCCAAGCGCGCCGCGGCGCTGGCGTCGCAGCGCCTGTCGGAGACGCTCCAGCGCAGCCTGCTGACCGCACCGCCGCGCGTGCCGGGGTTGTCGATCGCCGTGCGCTACCAGCCGGCAGCGCAGGAGGCGCAGATCGGCGGCGACTGGTACGACGCCTTCGTCACCGCGGCCGGCTCGACCCTGCTCGTCATCGGCGACATCGCCGGCCACGACCGTACGGCCGCCGCCGTCATGGGCCAGGTCCGCAACCTGCTGCGCGGCATGGCGTACGACAGCGACGACAGCCCGGCCGTGCTGCTCGGCCGCCTGGACACCGCCATGCAGGGGCTGGCGCTCGGGACGCTCGCGACGGCGCTGCTGGCGCGGGTGGAGCAGCGGCCGCACGACACCCACCGCCTGCGCTTCTCGAACGCCGGCCACCTGCCGCCGGTGCTGCGCACCCCAGACGGCGCGCTGCGGGTGCTCGACCACGAGAGCGACCTGCTGCTGGGGCTGGACCCCGACGCCGAACGCGTCGAGCACAGCACGGAGCTGCCGCCCGGCAGCACCGTGGTGCTGTTCACCGACGGCCTCGTCGAGCGCCGGGACCGCAGCCTGGACACCGGCGTGCAGCGGGTCGTGGACGCCGTGCGCAGGCTCGGCGACGCCGACGCCGAGGCGACGGCCGACGCAGTTGTCGCCGCGGCGGGCAGCTCCAACGAGGACGACATCGCGGTCCTCGTGCTGTGCGTGGCCTGACGGATCCGTCCCACGTCACGACGGCGGTCCTCCGGCGTCGTCCTACGGGAGAGCGGGGCAGCACCCCGCCGTCAGCCCGCCGCGACTGCGGCCCGTCCGAGAGCAGGTCACATGACCAGCACCGCCCGCCCCAGCGTCGTCTCCGGCGTCCCCTGCCCCGTCCGCTCGGTCGCCGGCGTGAACCCGGCGGTGCTCGCGCAGTTCACCGGCGAGACCGAGTTCACCGTGGACGTGCAGGGCGAGCCGTACCTCGTGCGGGGCTGCGGCGGCACGCTGCACGAGAAGGTGCGCTTCCACGAGAAGGACCCGGTGCTGGGCCGCGACGTCCGGGTCTGGCACGTGTGGCCACAGGACGACGGCTTCTGCGCGGAGCACGTCGCGGCCTTCTGACCCGACGGCCGCGAGCGGGCGCAGGCCCGCCGTCGACGCTCAGTCGCCGCCGACGAAGACGCAGAACGGGTGCCCGTCGGGGTCGGCGTAGACCCGCAGCGGCTCCTCCGGGTCGTCCGACCGGTCCAGGCGGAGCGTCCCTCCGAGCGCCGTGACCCGGGAGTGCACGGCGTCCAGCTCCGGCACGTCCCGCACCGTCAGGTCCAGGTGCAGCTGCTGGGGGACGTGGTGGTCCGGCCAGGTCGCCGGTGCGAGGTGCTCGACCTGCTGGAACGCGAGCAGCGGCGTCCCGCCCGGCAGCTGCAGGTTCAGCCAGTCGCGGCCGTCCGGGTCGTCCTGGCCCGCAGGCGGCGGCTCGTTCCCGGGGCGGTACTCCAGGCCCAGCAGCTGTCGCCAGAACTCCGCGGCCCGGCGCGCGTCGGTGCTGTCGAGGACGACCTGGGCCAGTCGCGGCGTCGGCTGCTGCACCCCTCGCACGCTACTGGCGCCCCTCTGACCGGGACAGCGCCGGGCGTCACTGCTCGTGCGAGGGCGCTCGCCGGAGGGTGATGGCGGGTGCACGGACCACCGGGACGGTCCGTCACCGGCGCGGCACGGTGAGGCATGTCATCCGTCCGGGTGGCTGTGGGTGAACCCGGCCGCACGGCGCTCACCGCGCTCCTACGGTCACTGCTCGGCCGGCACCCCGGCCTGTAGCAGTGAAGGAAAGCGCATGCGTCCTCTCCGCCTGATCAGCGTCGCCGCTGCCGTGGTGATGGCCACCGGAGCGGTCGCCCCGGCGGCGACCGCCGGCGAGTCGTCCCGGTCCGCGGCCCGAGCGGAGCAGGAGCGCGCAGGAGCCACCTCGCTGCCGCCGCCCTCGCTCGCCGGCGCGAAGGGCGAGGACCCCTTCGCGCGACGCCGCGCCGCGCAGGCGCTCGGCGCCGCTCGTCCGGGCGGCACGGCGCGACTGGTCGTGCAGGGAGGTGCCGGGGCCGACCTGGCCGGTCTCGCCGAGCAGGCCCGGCGGCACGGCGGTGCGGTGCAGCGCCTGGCCGCACGCACCCGCACCGTCGCGGTCGAGGTCCCCTCGACGGCGGTCGGGGCCGTCACGAGGCGCCTCGAGGCGCTGCCCGGGGTCGTCGCCGTGGAGCCGGCGCAGCGCTACGGCTACGGCTACGTCCCGAGCGACCCGCAGTACGCGAGCCGGCAGAAGACCTACTTCGACGCCGTGCGCGCCGAGCCGGCGTGGGACGGCAGCAGGGGACGGGGGGTCCGCGTCGCCGTCCTCGACAGCGGCGTCGACGACACGCACCCCGAGCTGGCGGGGACCGTGGTCGGGCGCTACAACGCCGCCGACGGCAGCGCGACGACGTCCGACGCCGCGGGTCACGGCACTGCGGTGGCCAGCGTGATCGCCGCCGAGTCCGACGGCGTCGGCATGGCGGGTGCGGCCGCCGAGGCGGACATCCTGGCGGTGAAGGTGGAGGACGCTGCCGGCAACATCTGGTCGGACGCCGTGGCGGACGGCATCCGCTGGGCGGTCGCGAACGGCGCCCAGGTCATCAACCTGAGCCTCGGCTCGACGGCCCCCGACCCGCTGACGAGCAGCGCGGTCGCGGCCGCACGCGCCGCCGGAGCCGTCGTCGTCGCCTCCGCCGGCAACGCCGGGACGGACGCCCGTCACTACCCCGCGGCCTACCCCGGCGTGGTGTCCGTGGGCGCCACCACTGCCGACGGATCGGCGCGGGCCTCCTTCTCGAGCCACGGCAGCTGGGTGTCGGTGGCGGCCCCGGGCCAGGGGGTGCTGGCCGCCGTGCCGGCCGCCCTCGACCCGGACGGCTACGCCGCGGTGGACGGCACCTCCTTCTCCGCCCCGCTGGTCGCGGCGGAGGCGGCACTGGTGCGCGGCGGCAACCCTGCCCTGACCGGCGCGGACGTGGAGCGCGCGGTGCTGGCTGCGCACGACGGCCGGCGCCTGGGCTTCGGCCGTGGCCTGGTCGACTACGCCGCGGCGACGTCGGCGATCCCGGCCGCGCCGCCGGTGTTCGTCGCCCCCGCTGCCGGAGGACAGGTCAGCGGCGCGGTGTCCGTCAGCGCCACGAGCACCGCGGCGCGCGTGCGCTTCTCCCTGCCGGGGACGTCGGTGGCCGCGGACGCCGCCGTGGTCGACGGCGTGGCCACCGCCGTGCTCCCGACGTGGGGCCTGACCGGCTCGAGGTCGGTCAGCGCGGTCGCCTGCTCCGCCCTGCTCTGCGCCGCGCAGCCGACGACGCTGCCCGTGGTCGTCGGGAACCCGGTCCCGACGATCACCGCTCCCGCGAGCGGCGCCGTGATCGGCACCTCCCTGGTCGTGGCCGCGACAGCGCCGGGCGGCGGCGTGCGGTTCCTGGTCGACGGTGTCTCCGCCGGCTTCGCGGCGTCGGCGCCGTACGCGCTGGCCCTGGGCACCGGCTCGCTGACCGACGGCGCCCACGCGCTCACGGCGGTCCTGTGCAACTCCGCGGGCACCCTCTGCGACACGGCGCACCCGTCCGCGCCGCTCGGCTTCTCCGTCAAGCGCTTGCGCCCCACGCTGACCGCCGGGCCGTCGCCGTTCAGCCCGAACGGCGACGGGCGCCGCGACACGGCGACCCTCACCTACGGCCTCGAGCAGCCGCAGACCGTCGACCTGCGCATCACGACCTCCGCCGGAGCGGTCGTGCGCGCCGGCCGGCTGGGGACCGGCCTGGCCGCCGGCACCTACCGGTGGGTCTGGAACGGCAGGAGCAGCGCCGGCGTGCTGCTCGGGAACGGCAGGTACCGCGTCGAGATCTCCACCAGCCGGACCGTCGCGGGCAGCACCGTGCGCGGAGTGGTGGCGCGCGACGTCGTGCTGGACCGTACGGCGGCCGCCCTCAGCGGCGCGGTCGCCTCCCCCAGCACCGTGTTCCCGGTGCCCGACGGCTACCGCGACACCACCCGCTTGTCGGTGACGACGAACGAGGGCCTGTCCTCGCTCGAGGGACGGGTCCACACCAGCACGGGCGCTCTGGTCCGCACCCTGCGGCTCGGCGCCCAGCCGGCCGGGCAGCGCTCCCTGACCTGGGACGGCCGCAGCGCCGGCGGTGCCGTCCTGCCGGCCGGGTCCTACACCTTCCAGCTGGTCGCCGTGGACCTCGCGGGCAACCGGTCGGCCACGGCCCGGGTCGCGGTGACGGTCTCGGGCAAGCGGCTGGTGGCCAGGACGGCGGTGCGCAGCGTGACGCCGTACGCCTCGGTCTCGCAGCGCTACATCGGCCGATGCTCGGCCATCTTCGTCCCGGGCCGCGACGACTGGGTGAGCTCCCTCGGCTACTACAGCGACTACTCCTGCGACAGCACGGCCGAGGGAGAGGACCTGGCCGCGGCGACGCACAGCTTCACGCTGCCGGCGGCCATCAAGTACGGCACGGTCAGGATCGGCGCCTACGGCGCTGCCGCCACGGACGTCCCGGAGGTCGCCGCGCTGGTCTACCTGCGTCCGGACGGCACGAGCCTGGGCTCGAGCGTGGTGCTCGGCGCCTCGGCCGGGACGCGCACCGGTCCGGCCGTCGCGGCGAGCAGCATGCTCTCGGGCCGCACCCTCACCTGGCTGGCCGGCACCGTCGACTACAACTGGTACGACGTGAAGAGCTACACCGTGACGTGGACGTACTACGTGCTGGCCTGACGCGGCCGTCGTCCGGGGACAGGTGAGCGGCGACCGGGTGGCCCGTCAGTCGGTGCCGGACTCCATGGCCGCTGCATCCAGCGCGATCTGCTCGTCCCCGCCGACGGCCGGGTTGTCGGCGATGACCTCGGCGCCGCCGACCTCGATCTCCCCGAACAGGGTGCCGTGCTCGACGAGCACCTGGCCCTGGTCGAGCGGCTGCGCGGCGTACGCCTCGAGCTTGGAACGGGAGTCGGCGATGTCGAGGTTGCGCATCGTCAGCTGCCCGATCCGGTCGGTCGGGCCGAACGCGGCGTTCTCGGTCCGCTCCATCGACAGCTTCTCGGGGGAGTAGGAGAAGCCCGCCCCCTCGGTCCGCAGGATCGAGTAGTCCTCACCCCGCCGCAGCCGCAGCGTCACCTCGCCGGTGACCAGCGACGCGACCCAGCGCTGGATCGACTCGCGCAGCATCAGTGCCTGCGGGTCGAGCCACCGGCCCTCGTAGAGCAGCCTGCCGAGCCGCCGGCCCTCGGCGGAGTAGTTGGCGAGCGTGTCCTCGTTGTGGATGGCGTTGAGCAGCCGCTCGTAGGCGACGAACAGCAGCGCCATGCCCGGCGCCTCGTAGATGCCGCGCGACTTGGCCTCGATGATGCGGTTCTCGATCTGGTCGGACATCCCGAGCCCGTGCCGGCCGCCGACGCTGTTGGCCTCGCGGACCAGGGCCACCGGGTCGTCGAAGACCCTGCCGTCGATCGCCACGGGACGGCCGGCGACGAAGCGGACCGTGACGTCCTCCGGCTCGATCGCGACGGAGGGGTCCCAGAACCGCACACCCATGATCGGCTCGACGGTCTCCAGGGAGACGTCGAGCCGCTCGAGCGTCTTCGCCTCGTGGGTGGCGCCCCAGATGTTGGCGTCGGTGGAGTAGGCCTTCTCCTGCGAGTCTCGGTAGGGCAGCCCGCGCTCGGTCAGCCAGGCGCTCATCTCGTGCCGGCCGCCGAGCTCGCTGACGAAGTCGGCGTCCAGCCACGGCTTGTAGATCCGCAGCGCCGGGTTCGCGAGCAGTCCGTACCGGTAGAAGCGCTCGATGTCGTTGCCCTTGAAGGTCGAGCCGTCGCCCCAGATGTCGACGCCGTCCTGGTGCATCGCGCGCACCAGCAGCGTGCCCGTCACCGCCCGGCCCAGGGGGGTGGTGTTGAAGTACGCGCGGCCCCCGCTGCGGATGTGGAAGGCGCCGCAGGCCAGCGCGGCCAGTCCCTCCTCCACCAGCGGGGTCGTGCAGTCGACGACGCGCGCGAGCTCCGCGCCGTACTGCAGCGCTCGGCCGGGCACGCCGGCGATGTCCGGCTCGTCGGGCTGGCCGATGTCGGCCGTGTAGGCGCAGGGCACGGCGCCGTGGCTGCGCATCCAGGCCACGGCGACCGAGGTGTCCAGCCCGCCGGAGAACGCGATGCCGACGCGCTCGCCCTTCGGCAGGGTGGTGAGGACCTTGCTCACGGTCGTTCCTTCGTCTCGGAGGTGGTCCGACCAGCGTCACCGCGTGTGCCCGCGGACGGGGCGCCGACGGGAGGCCGACCACGAGCATCGCCCACAGCGCCCCCCGGCAGCCCGGCGGCCCCGTCGGGAAGGGCCCGAGCCCCGCTCCGGCCGGCTCGGTCAGCTCGTGGCCGGTGTGGCCTCCGGTGCCGGTGCGGTGACCGCCGAGCCGCGACCCTGCACCAGGAGCCCCACCAGCACGAGGCCCGCGCCGGCGGTCCCCAGCCAGGTCAGCCGCTCGTCGAGCACCACGACGCCGAGGCCGGTGGCGATCACCGGCTCAGCGAGCATCAGCGTGGTGACGGGCCCGGCCGGCAGCGCGGCGAGCCCCTCGACGAACAGCAGGTACCCGACGGTCACGGTGACGAGCCCGAGGTACAGCGCGAGCAGCACGCCGCCGCCGTCGGACAGCCAGCCGAGCGGCTGGGTCAGCAGCAGCGGCAGCGAGAGCATCCCGCCGAGCCCGAACGCCGCCGCCATGACCGAGGTGGGCCGGTGGCCGGCGTCGA
>CADCUB010000146.1 GCA_902805775.1 uncultured Frankineae bacterium
GGCCCGTCCCGCTCGACCAGGCCGGCGACGGCAGGAGTGATCGCCACGCCGCCGAACGACAGGCCGGTGGAGCCGATCGACAGCGCCACAGAACGGCGCCGGTTGAACCACCGCGTGATCAGCGTCGTCCCGGGCACCAGCGACGCAGCAGCGAAGCCGGCGCCGAAGACGACGTACGCCGCGTACACCTGCCACACCTGGGTCACGCGGCCGAGCAGCACGAGCGCCAGCCCGCACGCCACGGCGCCGACGGCCACCAGGGGGCGTGGGTCGTGACGGGCCAGCCAGGCCGCGACAGGCAGGCCGGTCAGGCCGCTGACCAGGAAGAACACCGCAGTGGCACCGGACACGGCGCTGACCGAGAAGCCCTGCTCGACGGTGAGCGCACGCAGGTAGACCGGCAGCCCGTAGAAGGCCAGCCCCGCCGTGACGGTGAGCATGACGAAGACCCCGGCGACGACCCACCAGCCGCGGAAGACCGCGCTCACGCCGCCTCGTCGGAGGTCGGCAGTGCGGCGGCGAGCCCGTCCCACGGGCGGCGCGGAGCACCCGCGGCGGCCTGACCGGCAGGGCACACGCGCAGGAAGTCGCACCAGCCGCAGGTCGAGGACGTGCGCGGCGGGAACGCCAGGTCGGCATCGGTGCCCGCCGCCACGTCCTCGGTGGCCGACGTGGCCTGGTCGGCGAGCGACTCCGCCCGCGCGAGGTGGGCGGCCAGCGAGGCGTCGCTGTGGTCGTGCGCGACGACCCGTCCGGTCGGCAGGTGGTGCAGCTCGACGCGGGTGCACCGGCCGCGCAGGGTGCGGGCGGCGGCCAGCGCGTACAGCCCGAGGGTCAGGGAGCCGCGGGCGTCGTCGTCCGCGGCGGGCGTACGGCCGGTCTTGTAGTCGACGACCACCAGCTCGTCGCCCCGCCGGTCGAGCCGGTCGACCCGGCCGCTGAGGGCGAGCGCGTCCGTGCGCATCGAGACGGTGCGTTCGACGGCCACCGGCTCGTCGTCCGGGTCGAGCGTCGCGGCGTAGCGCTCGACCATCTCCCCGGCGCGGACCCGCCACTGCGCCGACTGCGCGTCGTCGGCGAAGCCGTCGGGCGGACCGCCGGCCCGGGGCCAGGCGCGCTCGAGGAGCGTCCGGGCGGTCAGCGGCGTGCGTCGTGCGCGCGGCTCGGACCACCACCGGGCCAGCGCGACGTGCACCGCTGCGCCCAGCGTCTTGTGCGCCCAGGCGCTCCCGCGCACCCCGGGCGGGCGCTCGAGGTAGGTCAGCCGGTAGCGGCGCGGGCAGTCCTGCCAGGTCGTCAGCCGCGAGGGGGTGCAGGCGAACAGGCGCCGCGGCATCCCCTCGAGCCCGAGCTGCAGGGGCTCGACGGGGGTCACGTCCACCATCCTGCCTCGCGAGCCTCCGGGTGACCGCCCGCGTGCGGCCGAGGGCCACCTGTCCGGCCCGGCGGGACGTACGGTGCAGCTGTGGGCGACCAGGACGAGCCGCGGCAGCGTGGTCGGGGTCCGACGGTGAGCACGACGGCCGTCGGGACGGCGCACGTCGTGCCGGACCAGGTGCGCATCGCGCTGGCGGTCGAGGCGAGCGCCGACGCGGTCGGCGCTGCCCTGCGGGCCGCCTCGGACGGCGTGGACCGGCTGCGGGCGGTGCTCGACGAGGCGGGTGTCCCGGCCGCCGACCGGCAGACGTCCGGCCTGGCCGTGCAGCCGGCGTGGGCGCACGACCGACCGTCCGGGCACACCGCGTCGTACGGCCTGGCGGTCGTCGTGCGCGATCTCGCCGCCGCCGGCCTGCTCGTGCAGTCAGCGGCGGAGGGGGTGGGCGACCTGCTGCGGGTGCACGGGTTCGGGCTGTCCGTCCGCGACCCGGAGCCGGCGCAGCGCGAGGCCCGGCGGTCGGCGGTGCTCGCCTGCCGGACGCAGGCCGAGCACATCGCTGCCGCTGCCGGCGGCGAGCTGGGTGACCTGCTCCGGCTGACCGAGGGCGACGGGCGGTCGAGCGCGCCGATGATGGAGGCGCTGTCGGCCAGGGCGAGCATGGCCGTCGAGGGCGGGGTGTCCTCGGTGGCGGTCGTCGTCACCGGCGTGTGGCGCCTGCGCCTCGGCAGGTCGGAACGCGGCTGACGAGCGGTCGACCGCGCGTCGTGTCCGTGACAGTTCGGTGACGAGCAGCAACCTGATCGATCGGCCAGGTCAAGATGCGCTCATGACCCCGACCGCTGTCGCGCAGTCCCCCTCGTCCACCGCCTCCCGCCTGGCCGTCGACGCCCACGAGCGCGCAGCGAGCGTCCTGGCAGCCCGTCACCCGCGTGCTGCCCGTCGCCAGCGCGAGGCGGCCGTCGCGGCCCGCGCGAGGCTGCTGCGCGGTGCCGTCACCTGGGGGTAGTCGCCCGTCGGCTGTCGTGAGAGCGGCGGCACGCAGGTCGTCAAGGCGACCTCGCTGCACCTGCTGAGCGTGGGTCGGGGACGGTCGTCAGATCGCTGAGGCAGAGCCTCGTCCCTCACCAGCTGCCGCCGTCACCCCCGCCGCCCCCGCCGAAGTCGCCGCCGCCACCCCAGTCGCCGCCGCCCCAGTCGCCACCGCCACCGAAGTCGCCACCGCCCGAACCGCCGCCCCAACCACCGCCGTCCCCGCCGCCCCAGCCGTCGCCGCTGGAGCCCCAGTCGCCAC
>CADCUB010000147.1 GCA_902805775.1 uncultured Frankineae bacterium
GTCGGCCTCCCGATCCTGCCCGTCGTCGTGCGCCGCACGGGCCTGAGCTGGCGCGACGAGCGGCACGGAGTGCACGTGGGCTGCGACGCCGCGGATGCCGAGCTCTCGTTGTCCCCAGACGGCGCCGGGCAGCTGCGCGTACCGGTGCGCGTCGAGCCGGGTGCAGAGCAGTCCGTCACCCTCACGGTGGCGGCGATCCGCACGGCGCCCAGTCTCTTCGACGCCGGTCCAGGGTCCACCGGGGTCGACTGGAGCGACGTGCGCGTGACGGCGTCCGACTCGGCACTCGCGCCGACCGTGAACGCAGCGTTGGACGACCTGCGCCACCTGCTGCTCACCGATCCCGAGGACGACCGCGATGTCTTCGCCGGCGCTGGGACGCCGTGGTACCTCACGATGTTCGGCCGTGATGCGCTGTGGGCCGCCCGCATGGCGCTGCCGCTCGGCACGGAGCTCGCCGGCGGGACACTGCGAGCCCTGGCCCGCAGACAGGGCACGACCGTCGACCTCCTGCGGGCAGAGGCACCCGGCAAGATCCCCCACGAGGTGCGGCGGGCAGGCCCCGCACCCGGCTCGAGCTCGGCCCTGCCGGCCGTCTACTTCGGCACCGTCGACGCGACGGCGCTGTGGATCTGCCTGCTGCACGACGCCTGGCGATGGGGGCTGCCGGAGGCCGAGGTCCGTGCGCTCCTGCCGGCTCTGCGGGCGGCTGTCGAGTGGCTGACCCAGCACGCCAGCCCGGACGGCGACGGGCTGCTGAAGTACCTCGACACGACCGGCACCGGCCTGGCCAACCAGGGGTGGAAGGACTCCGGGGACGCGATCCGCTGGCGCGACGGGCGCACCGCCGAGGCCCCGATCGCCCTCGTCGAGGCGCAGGCGTACGCCGTCGAGGCCGCCGGCTGCGCCGCGACGCTGCTCGACCACCTCGGCGAGCCTGGGTCGCTGGTCCTGGGCGAGTTCGCGGCCGCCATGCGCGAGCGTGTGCGCGACCGCTTCTGGGTGGGCCACGACGAGCCCGGCGGACCGTGGCTGGGCCTGGCCGTCGACGGCGCGGGACGGACGGTCGACGGTCTGGCCTCGAACATGGGCCACGTGCTGGGCACCGGCACCCTGGACGCCGCCGAGAGCGCGCGGGTGGCGGACACGCTCATGTCGGACCGGCTGCTGGACACCTACGGCATCCGGACACTTGCGGCCGACAACGGCGGCTTCAACCCGCTCGGGTACCACACGGGGTCCATCTGGACCCACGACACCGCCATCTGCGCCTGGAACCTCGGTCGGGACGGTCACGCCGAGCAGGCCGGGCAGGTGGCCCGCGCTCTGCTCGCCTCCTCCGTGGCCTTCGCCCACCACTGGCCCGAGCTGTACTCGGGTGCTGCGGCGCTCGACCAGCCCGCTCCCTACCCGGCGGCCTGCCGCCCTCAGGCGTGGGCCGCGGCGTCGGCGGCAGTGCTGCTGACGGTGAGCCTCGGCCTCGTCCCGGACGTGCCACACGGTCGCCTGCTGCTGCGGCCCTGTCGACCCGCACCCTTCGGCGAGATGACCGTGCACGGCCTGCGCCTCGGCGGGGCGCGCTTCGGCGTTCACCAGTCCGCCGACGGCGAGGTCACCGTGCTGGACCCCCCGCAGGGAGTGGACGTCAAGGTCGTCTGAGCATGCGGCGACCTGGTGGCGGTGCCAGGGCCCACTGATGTGTGCGGTCTCTCGTCGGCGGTCCCGACCGGCTGCGTCGACGAGCGGGTGCAGACCTGCGCCGGCCTGGCACGCTGCGGCGTGACCGACGGAGCCGCTCATGCGGCGGTCGGTGGTGCGCCGCGAGGGTCCTGGACGAAGAGCGGGTCCTGGGCGAGGAGCCGGTCCTGTTCGAGGGGCGGGTCCTGTCCGAGGAGCGGGTCTTGTTCGAGGAGCCCGTCAGGTCCGACGAGTCGCTCTTGGCCGAAGATCGGGTCCTGTTCGAGGAGCCGGTCTTGTTCGAGGGGCGGGTCCTGGTTGAGGAGCGGGTGCTGCTTCGTTCGCTCGGCGGGCCGGTGGTGGCTGCTCCTCGGCGGCGTGAGTCGGGGGGTCTGGTCCGTTCGCTCGGCGGGCCGGTTGTGGCTGGTCCTCGGCGGTGTGAGCGCGGAGGTCTGGTCAGGCTGTTGGCTGTGGTGCCAGGGGATGCGCAGGTCGCGGTGGGTGATCTTGCCTTGGTGCCATTGGACGTGGTGCCGGCGGCAGAGCAGCACGAGGTTGTCCAGGCAGGTCGGTCCTGCGTCGGCGCGGTGCACCAGGTGGTGGGCGTCGCACAGGGCTGGGGGGCGGGTGCAGCCGCGGGCGACGCAGCCGCTGTCGCGGACGGCGAGCATGCGCCGTTGGGCGGGGGTGATGCTGTCGGTCAGGCTCTCCAGCCGCTGGACCTGACCGACGCTGTCGAGCAGGACGCGGCTGATCCGGGCGTCGCACAGGATCGCCTCGATCCGGGAGCGGGTCTGCGGTCCGGACCAGGCCGCCCGGGCGCACCCGGACCCGGCGACCACCGGGCCGGCGCCGCCCGTCGCGCCTTCCTGGGCTGGCAGGTCGGCGGCGACGGTTGCTGCGAA
>CADCUB010000148.1 GCA_902805775.1 uncultured Frankineae bacterium
ACATCGTGGCCGACTACCAGCCACCGACGTGGCCGTCCGCCGAGACGCCGAAGCAGATCCACTTCGAGTGGATGGTGGAGAACCTCGAAGCAGCAGTAGCGGCGCTTCAGGGGTTCGGGGCAACGCTTGCAGCCCAGCAGAGCAGGGACGACCCCGAGCTGCGTGTCATGTTGGACCCTGCGGGTCACCCCTTGTGTCTGATGAGCACGCGAAGCGTCATCCCAGCCTTCCGGGACGAGGCCGCACGGCAAGGGCCGTGAGTCCGGTCGCCGCCGCTCGCGAACCGCGGGTCTGCGACTCCGCAGCCCGGTGGCGACCCGCTTCCCGACGTTCCCGAGGGGCGTCCGGGACCGATACCTCGAGCGAGCCATCAAGGACGCGCAGGCCACCGGCGCGATGCAGAGCGCCACCTGGCACGAGTGGGAGGCCGACGGAGGGGATGTCGTTCTCGCGGTCGGGGCCGCTCCTGGCGCTTACCCTCCCCCGGCATGAAGCCCGTGCTGCACGGTCTGCTCGGCGCAGGACTCGCCCTGTCCGTTGCTGCCGCCGTCGACGCGGCGGTCACGGACCGCTGGACCGGCACCGGGATGGCGTTGAGCGCCGAGGGCGCCATCGGCGTGGAAGTCGACGGCCACGACTACGCGGTTCCGCAGGACGTGGCATGGACCGACCTGCAAGGCGGCTATCACGAAGGCGGCAGGCCGGACTGCCTGCCGCCGTCGGGGAAGCTGGAGGGGCCGATCCGCATCACAGCGCAGAGCGTCGAGGCGGCTGGCTACGAGCGGCGGCAGGTGGTCCACGTCGAGTGCTTGGGGGCGACGCAGCGCTAGCCGAAGGGCAAGAGCCGCCAGCACGCCCGCAGCACCCCACGCGCACCATCGTGACGGTCGCCTGACGAACGGCCGGGCCTGCGGGTGCCTCCGAGGAGGAGAACCGCAGGTCAGCGGAGGCGGACGGGAATCGAACCCGCCAGGACCGGATACCGACCCTCACCGGTTTTGAAGACCGGGGCGCCCACCAGGAACGCGTACGCCTCCCTGCACCACGAGCTCGCGGTCCAGGCGAGCAGCATGCCAGACGGCCGACAGCCCCGCGCCGCGACGGCGGTCGGGTCGGTGCCGCGGGGGTGCCGCCGCGGGCTGCGGACCGTGCCCCCCAGCCCGAGCCTGACCCCCTCGGAAGGGCCCCCCTGGGCCCCGGCCCGACGGAAGAGACGAGCCGGGTACATCGTTGTACAAGGCGAACATCCTGAGCCGGCCAACGACGACCGGTCCTGCACCGCCGAACGGATCTGCCATGTGCCCGCACAGCCCGACCTGCCCCTCCTCCACCGCCCCCGACGCCGCTGCGGCCCGCATCGTCGCCGAGCACCTGCAGGACAGCGGTTACGCGCTGCTCTGCAACGGGGCCGTCCTGCTCGAGGGCGACGGCCTGCTGCGCCTGCCGGAGCGCCCGGAGCCGGTCGCCGCCTGACCAGCCCTACTTGGGCTGCAGGCGGGCGCCGCCGTCGACCCGCACGACCTCGCCGTTGGCGTACGGGTTGCGCAGCAGCTCCACGACGACCGACGCCAGCTCGGGCGCCGCACCCAGCCGCTTCGGGAACAGCACGTCGCGCTTGAGCTTGTCCTTGAACGCCTCTGCAGCCTCGCCCTCGCCGTAGATCGGCGTGTCGAACAGCCCAGGCGCCACGCAGTTCAGCCGCACGCCGACGGCGGCGAGGTCGCGCGCGACCGGCAGCGTCAGTCCGACGATGCCGCCCTTGCTCGCCGAGTAGGCGGCCTGGCCGATCTGGCCGTCGAAGGCCGCGATCGAGGCCAGCGTGACGATCGCGCCCTTGGACCCGTCGGCGTCGACCGCCTCCTGCCGCCCCATGGCGGTCGCGGCCAGCCGGATGCAGTTGAAGGTCCCGACCAGGTTGACGTCGACCACCTTGCGGAACGCCGCGAGGTCGTGCGCGGAGCCGTACGTCCCGTCGCGTCCCACCGTCCGGCTCGCCCAGCCGATGCCCGCCGCGCACACCAGCGTGCGCAGCGGGCCGTGCTCCAAGGCCGCGTCGACCGCAGCCGCGACCTGGTCGGCGTCGGTGACGTCCGCGCGGACGTACCCGCCGCCCACGCCGGCGGCCACCGCCTCGCCCCGCTCGTCCTGCAGGTCGACGACCACCACGGCCGCGCCGTGTGCCGCCAGCGCGCGCACGGTCGCCTCACCGAGGCCGCTGGCCCCGCCGGTGACGAGGGACGAGGTGCCGGTCAGGTCGAGCACAGCTTCTCCAAGCGGGTCGGGGGACGCGCCAGCCTAGGGCCGCGGAGCGTCGCGCCCGGCCGCTCAGGCGACGACGAGCGACGTCGTCATGCCGCCGTGGAACTCGCAGACGACCTCGTAGGTGCCGGGCTCCGCCGGTGCGGTGAAGCTCATGCTCCCCTTCGGCGGGACGACCAGTCGCTCCGACCTCCCCCGCAGGCTGAAGGAGTGCGCCTCGGCGTCGCGGTTGACCACCGTGACCTGCGCACCGGTCGGCACGGAGGCAGGCATCTCGTACGCGAAGCCGACCATCACCACCGTTGCCGTCGGCGTGGCCGGAGTCGGTGCGGGCGGCGCCGGTGTCGGGTCAGTTGGCGCCGGTGTCGGGTCGGGGGGCGCCGGGGAGGTCGAGGGAGCCGCGGCGTCGGACTCCGACGCCCCTCGCGCCGCCGGCTCGTCCCCGTCCGCCGAGGAGCAGCCGGTCAGCAGCAGGAGGGCCGCGACGAGCAGCGCTGCTCCTGCGGACCGCCGTCGGGTCGCGGCCGACGTGGCGGGCAGGGCGCAGGCGGACGTCGCGGCCGAGCCGGGGGTCGCGGTGCAGGGCGGTGTCCCGGCGGAGCGGGCGTGGGCGACAGGGCGCGGGGTCATGGCGGACTCTCGGAGCAGGGGCGCACCTGCGGTGCGCCTCGGGCGGACGGGGCGGGCGACGTCGTCACCTCGTGGAGTCGTTCGTCTCCGGGACGTCCGGGGATGGGCGTACGGTCCGCAGCATGTGCCGGAGCATCCAGACCCTGCGCCCGCCCTACACCGAGGACGTCACGCCCGACGACGTGCGCGCGGCAGCCCTGCAGTACGTCCGCAAGATCTCGGGCATGCGCTCCCCCGCGGCCCACAACCGTGCGGCCTTCGACGGCGCCGTCGACGCCGTGACCGAGGCGACCGAGGCGCTGCTGCGCGACCTGGTGGTCCGCGGCTCCCGTCCGGTCGGGACGAGGACCCCGGCGTAGGCTGGGCGCATGCCCGCGACCGGTGCTGTCGTGCTGGCCGGGGGCCGGTCGACGCGGATGGGAGCGCCCAAGGCCGCACTCGAGTGGCACGGCTCCACGCTGCTGCGCCGGGTGGTCGGGCTGGTGCAGCGCGGCGTGGACGGACCCGTCGTCGTCGTCCGCGCCGCCGGTCAGGACCTGCCGAGGCTCCCGTCCTCGGTCGACGTCCTCGACGACGAGACCGTCGCCGCCGGACCGCTGCAGGGCATCGCCACCGGGCTGGGCGCCCTCCAGGGTGCGGCCGAGCACGCCGTCGTCTGCTCCACCGACCTGCCGCTGCTGCACCCGGCGTTCGTACGGGCCGTGGCGCGGGCGGGGCAGGACGCCGACGTCGCGCTGCCCGTCGTCGCCGGCCACCGGCAGCCGCTCGCCGCCTGCTACCGCACGTCGCTCGCCGGTCGGGCCCGGCAGCTGCTGGCGCAGGACCGGCCCCGCCCGGCCTTCCTGCTCGAGGACGCCGACGTGCGGGTGCTGGACGAGCTGGCCCTGCTCGGTGACCCGGCGCTGGCCAAGGCCGATCCCGCGCTGGCGTCCGTGACCGGTGTGAACACCCCGGAGCAGTACGCCGCGCTGCGCGCCCTGCCACCGCCCGAGGTGGTCGTGCAGCGCTTCGGCGTGCTCGCCTCCGGCGGCGACCACGGCGAGCGGACGGTGCGGGCGGCGACGCTCGCGGCAGCCGCGCAGGCGGTCGGGCTGGTCCTGGACCGGCACCTGCTCGCCGCCGTCAACGGCGACCAGATGGTGCGCGACCCGGAGCTGCCCCTCGCGCAGGGCGACGGCGTGGCCTTCCTGTCGGCGGACGCCGGTGGCTAGCACGCCGGCGCGCAGCACGAGCGCGGCCACTCCGCCCCCGGCCACTCCGCCGGCGGGCAGTGCGCCGGCGGGCAGTGCGCCGGCGGGCAGCGCGACCGTGGCGGCTGCGCCCGGCGGCTACTTCGGCCGGGCGCTCGTCATCGACGTCAGCGACGGCTCCAGCCGGGTCCTGCCGCTGCCCGAGCAGGTCCTGCGCGACCACCTCGGTGGCGTCGGCCTCGGCACCTGGCTGCTGACGGAGCTCGGGCCGCCCGGCGTCGACCCGCTCGCGCCCGAGGCACCCCTCGCCTTCGTCTTCTCCCCCCTGGTCGGGACCCCGCTCACCACGAGCGCGAAGTTCGCGGTGGTGGCCAAGTCGCCGCTGACCGGGCTGCTCACCGACGCGCTGGCGTCCAGCCACTTCGCGATCAGCGGCAAGCTCACCGGCCACGACGCTCTGGTGCTGGTCGGCCGGGCCGACCGGCCCTCGGTCGTCACGGTCGAGGGCGACCGGGTCGGCGTCCTCGACGGCAGCGCTGAGTGGGGCCGTACGGCCGCCGAGGCCGAGGCGTCGGTCCGTGCCCGGCTCGGACCGGGCTGGCAGGTCGCCTCGACCGGCACCGCCGGCGAACGCGGGGTGCGCTTCGCCACGCTGTCGCACGACGGCCGGCACGCCGGGCGGGGCGGCCTGGGCGCCGTGCTGGGTGCCAAGAACGTCAAGGCGCTCGCCGTGCACGCGACGACGAAGGTGGCCCCCGCCGACCCGGCGGGCGTCCTGGCCGCGGCGAAGGACCTGCGCGAGCGCTCCCGCGGCCGGGCCACCGCCAAGTACCGCGAGCTCGGCACGATGGCCAACGTCCTGGCCTTCAACGCGCTGTCGACGCTGCCCACCCGCAACTTCTCCGCGGCGGTGTTCGAGGGCGCGCCGCAGCTGGCCGTCGAGGAGCTGTCGCAGGCGCGGGAGGTCGTGAAGACCTCGTGCGCGTCGTGCGCCATCGGCTGCGAGCACCTCTACAAGGGGCCGAAGAACAAGGACGGCACCGGCCGCAAGGTCCGCATGGAGTACCAGAACGTGTCCTCGCTCGGACCGATGTGCGGCGTCTCCGACCCGGATCTCGTGATCGCGGCCAGCGCCCTGTGCGACGACCTCGGCATCGACACCATCTCGGCCGGCGGCACCATCGCCTGGGCGATGGAGTGCGCCGAGCGCGGGTTGCTGGACGCCGACTGGCTGCGCTTCGGTGACGGGGAGGCGGTGCTCCGGGCGCTGCGCGAGATCGGCTCGGGCGAGGGGCTCGGGCCGCTGCTGGCGCTGGGCTCCCGGGCGGCCTCGGCCGTCGTCGGCCAGGGCTCGGAGGCCTTCGCGGCACACGTCAAGGGCCTGGAGCTGCCCGGCTACGAGCCGCGCACCATGCAGTCGATGGCCCTGGGCATGGCGGTCAACGCGCGCGGCGCCGACCACAACCGCAGCGGCGCCTACGAGGCCGACCTGTCCGGCGACCTGGACCGGCTGGCCGGCGGCGCGGACCACGTGCGCGGGGCCGTCGAGGCCGAGGACCGCTCGGCGGTCATGGACTCGATGGTCCTGTGCAAGTTCCTGCGCGGCGTCTTCGAGGAGCCGTTCGAGCAGTGGGCCGTGCTGCTGCGACTGGTCACCGGCTGGGACCTCACGGCCGACGAGCTGCGGGCGACCGCGCAGCGGATCGTCCTGGCCAAGCGCGCCTACAACCTGCGCGAGGGGTGGCAGCCGTCCGACGACTGGCTGCCCGAGCGGTTCCTCTCCGAGGAGCTCACCGTCGGCTCGGGCCGTACGGCCGCCCTCTCGCCGGCCAGGCTGCGGTCGATGATCTCCGCCTACTACGCCGCCCGCGGCCTGGACGACTCGGGCCGTCCGCTGTCCTGAGGGGCGGTCAGGACACGCGTGCGGCGGCCGAGACGGTCCCCACCGGCACCAGCTCGGGTGCCGACGGCCGGCCCAGGCGGTAGCCCTGCGCCAGGTCGCAGTCCAGCTCGACGAGGCGGTCCAGCTGGCCCTGCGTCTCGACGCCCTCCGCGACCGCCTGGAGGCCCAGGCCGTGGGCGAGGCCGATGACGGCGCGCACGATGGCGTCGTCGTCCGAGCTCGTGCCGAGCCCGGCGACGAAGGTGCGGTCGACCTTCACCCCGTCGACCGGGAAGCGCTGCAGGTAGGTCAGGGACGAGTAGCCGGTCCCGAAGTCGTCCACCACCAGCCGCAGTCCCAGCGCCTTGAGCTCGGACAGGACGGTTCCGCTCGCGCTGACGTCGCCCATCAGCACGCTCTCGGTGATCTCGAGGCAGACGGTGGCCGGGTCGACGCCGCTGCGCTCGAGCGCGCCGCGCACGAGCGGCAGCAGCCCGGGGTCGACGAGCTGACGCGCCGACAGGTTCACGCTCACGGTCGGTCCGACGCCCTGCCCGCTGCGCGTCCACCGGCGGGCTTGGCGACAGGCCTCCTCGAGGACGAAGGCGCCGATGGGGACGATGAGCCCGTTCTCCTCCGCCAGCGGCACGAACTCCCCTGGCGGCACGAGGCCGTGGTCGGGCCGGTCCCAGCGCACCAGCGCCTCGACGCCCTCCACCTGCCCGGTCGCCAGGCGGATCGTCGGCTGGTAGACGACGCGGAACTCACCGCGCTCGACGGCCCGGTGCAGCGCGGTCGAGGTCGCCAGGCGGTGCACGGCGCGGGCCCGCATCTGCTCGTCGAACACCTCGAAGCAGTCGCCGCCGCGGTCCTTCGCGCGGTACATCGCGGCGTCGGCGTTCTCGACGAGCGTCTCCGGCGACTCCGCGCGCCCTCGACCGAGCGCGATGCCGATGCTGCTGGTGGCGAACAGCTCGCTGTCGCCCAGGGGGAAGGGGCGCTGCAGGACCGCGCGCACCCGCTCCACCACCCGCAGGGCGTGCGCCTCGCCCTCGATGTCCTCGCACAGCATGGTGAACTCGTCGCCGCCGAAGCGGGCGACCGTGTCGCCCGGGCGCACGGCGGTGCGCAGGCGGGCGGCCACCTGGCGCAGCAGGTCGTCGCCGGCCCGGTGCCCGAGGCTGTCGTTCACGACCTTGAAGCGGTCGAGGTCGAGGAACAGCACCAGCACCCAGCGGTCGGTGCGCTCGGTGCTCGCGAGCGCGCGGGTGAGGCGGTCGAGGAACGCTCCGCGGTTGGGCAGGTCGGTCAGCGGGTCGTGGTCGGCCTGGTGGGCCAGGCGGCGCTGCACCAGCACGTGGTCGACGGCCAGCGCCCCCACCCGCGCCGCGCCTTCGGCCAACGGCTCGTCGTCGGGTGGGAGGGAGACGTCGGGGCAGCACAGCACCAGCACGCCCGAGGCGCCTCCCTCCGGCGCGCAGGGCAGGGCCCAGGTGCGCAGGGTGCGCACCCCGGCGGTCCGCAGGGCGGCGCGAGCGCTGTCGGTGGCGAGCTCGCCGACGAACAGCTCGCCGCCGCGGGGCAGCGACGGATGTCGAGCACCGGGTGGGAGGACGGCGTCCTGCACCGCGGCGGCCGCGGCGCGCGGCAGGCTCGGGGCGGCGACGACAGGGGGTTGCCCCGGTGCGCAGACCAGCAGCAGGCAGCTGCCCGGTGACTGGTCCTCGACGGTGCTGGCGAGCAGCTGCAGGGTCTCGGGCAGGGCGTTGCCCCGGGCCACCAGCTCGAGCACGCGGGCGAACGTGCGCCACCGCACCTCCGAGGCGGTGACCGCGGCGCGCTCGGCCCGCAGCACCTGCGCGAGCTCGTCGCGGTGCAGCGCCTCCCCCAGCACCCCCGCGGCGGCCTCGAGGACCGGCAGCTCGCCGTCCTCGAAGCCCTCCCAGCCCTGCCGGTCGTGCGTGCAGAGCAGGCCGACGACCTCGTCGCGGTGGCGCACGGGCACGGCCAGGCAGTCGCGCCAGCCGGCCCGCTCCAGCAGCGCGAGCCCCGCCCGATCGCTGGAGCCCGGGCCGAGCCGTACCCCACGCCCCTCCTGCAGCAGCGAGGCGAACAGCGGCGCGGTGCGGTCGGCGCCGGGGTCCGTGCCGGCGGTGGCCCGCAGCGGCGCGCCGGACGGGTCCGCGGTCAGGCGCAGCTCGACGCCGCCGCACTCGAAGGCCTGCCGCAGCTCCTCGAGGAACACCGGCAGCGCGACGGCCAGCTCGTCCGGCCCGGCCAGCGTGCCGCTGGCACGCTGCAGTCCGGCGAGCCGGGCCCGCCCTGCCCGCTGCTGCGCCCACAGGCCGGTGCCGACGTGCACGGCCAGCAGGACCACCGGCACGGCCAGCCGGGCGGCCGTCCCCGCGGTCCAGAGGCAGGCGACGACCAGGCCCAGTCCGACGTTCGTCGCGACGTTGACAGCGGTGCCGCGCCGCAGGCTCCGGCGAGCGACGGGACGGGCCGGATGCGCGCCCACGACCGCCATGACGAGCAGGACCGCGCCGGCGTTGAGCACGGCGACCACGAGCAGGGCCACCGGCAGGACGAGCATGTCGGCGCTCGACACCGGGCCGGACGGCCGCAGCGCGGCGAGCACGGCAGCGCCGGCGCTCGCGGCGAAGGCCCACTGCGCCAGGTTGAACACCGTCTTGTCCCACGGCACGTGCCGCACGAGCATCACGCAGCCCTTGGCGACCAGGACCGCCGCGAGCAGCCTCGGCGCGGGCAGGGCGAGCAGCGCGGCGGCGAGGGCCGCGTCGAACAGGTCGACGGTGTTCGCGTGACCGCCGGCCCGGTAGTCCAGGCTCAGGAAGCCGGCGAGCACCAGCACGGCGAACAGCGCGAACGTCTCCCACGCGCCGGCGTCGGGGGCGCCGGGCAGGCGGGCGGCCAGGCCGGAGAGCAGGACGGCCCCGACCGTCAGTGCGACGACGAGCGCCGCGAGGGAGGAGGAGGCGGGCGTGCGGTCGCGGGACGTCGGAGCGGCGGAGGACGGGTCGACGCCGGTCGACCCGTCCGCCCGCTCGCTGACCGGTCCCGCGACGGTCACTGCCAGGCCCCGTACGACGCCGAGCCTGGTCCGGTCCGGCCGTAGGCGCGCTCGTCCTCGACGCCGTACCAGGACGAGCCGGTCCAGTTGCTGCCCGTCCAGTTGCTCCCGGTCCAGTTGCTCCCGGTCCAGTTGCTCCCGGTCCAGTTGCTCCCGGTCCAGTTGCTCCCGGTCCAGTTGCTGCCCGTCCAGTTGCTGCCGGCCCAGGTGGCGGTGCCCCAGCCGGCCGTCCCGTGCACGGACGTGTACCAGGTCGAGGGGTTCCAGTCGCCGGTCGTCCAGCCGACGGGGTCCCACAGCAGGAGCTGGGCGGTCTGCTGACCGGTCAGCAGGGTGCCGGCGACGTCGTCGAGCCGCAGCGACAGCGAGCCCCGGCTCGTGGCCAGGCTGCCGAGACCCTGCGAGCGGCGCAGACCGGCGTTCGCCCGTCCGGGGGCCGGCTCGAGCGCCGTCCGACCGGCGTCCACGAGGCCTGCGCCGACGACGGACGGGTCGGGCGAGGCCACGCCGCGGGCGGCGCTCACCAGGGCGTGCTTGACCTCGTCCGGCTGCAGGTCGTGAGCCTGCAGGACCAGCGCGACGGCGCCCGACACGAGCGCCGCCGCCATGGAGGTGCCGCTCGCGTTGCGGTAGGGGCTCGTCAGGTCGTCGGGCGGGAACCTCTGGTCGAGCGTGCTGCCCGGGGCCCGCAGGGAGCGCACCAGCGCTCCGGGCGCGACCACGTCGGGCTTGGCGATGCCGTCGCGCGTCGGGCCTCGCGAGGAGAAGTCCGGCGCCCGGTCGTCACCCGTGCCCGGCGTGCCGTTGTCGTCGACGGCGCCGACCGTGATGACCCACGGGTCGTCACCGGGCTTGGCGATGGTGCCCGGCTCGGGCCCGGTGTTGGCGGCGGCGACGACCACCACGATCCCCGCCGCCCACGCCCGCTGGACCGCGTAGTTGAGGGGGTCGTCCTGCCAGGACTGCGTGGAGTTCGTGCCGAGCGAGAGGTTGACGACGTCGATCCCGTACCGCTCGCGGAACGACACCACCCACTGCAGCCCGGCGAGCACGGTGCTGACGTCCGCTGCCCCGTCGGCACCGGCGACCTTGACCGACAGCAGCCTCGCGCCGGGGGCGGCACCCGTCGGGGCGCCGGCGCTCGAGCCCGCTCCGGCGATGAGCCCAGCCATGAAGGTGCCGTGCCCGTAGCTGTCGCGGCAGGTGTCCTCGCCCGACAGGTCGAGGCACGGGCTCGTCCGCATCGTGCGGTCGTCGCGCACGGGGACGATGCGGCCGGCGAGGTCGGGGACGTCGGCGATGCCGGTGTCGAGCACCGCGACCGTGACGTCGCGGCCGGTGACGCCCGCCGACCATGCGGCCGGCGCCTGCATCACCCGCGGCGCGAGGGTCGTCCCGTCGTTGCCCCACACCCCGCTCTGGACCTCCAGCGCGCGGTCCGCGGAGACGACCGCGACCTGGGGCACTCGCGCCAGGTGGCGTACCGCGGCGCCCGGCAGCGACGCCGCGAAGCCGTCGACCACGGGCAGTTCACGGGTGACCCGCCCACCCAGTCCGGCGACCGCGCGGCGGGCGCCGTCCGCGTCGCCGCCCGGGTGCAGCCGCACGACGACGCGGACGTCGCCCCGGACGCCCTGCAGCGCCGGGTCGACGCGGGCAGTCGTCCTCGCGGCGGGCAGCGCGGCCCGCTCCGCGGTGGTCTGCCGGGCTGCCGGCGCGGCGCTCGCCGGGACGGTCAGCAGGGGCAGGACGGCGGCCCCCAGCGTCCCGGCGACGAGGGCGGCCAGCGCTCTCCGGGCCGACGTGCGCGCAGGTGTGTACAACATCTCCCCCAGGGTGCGTCGATCAAAGGCTAACCGAAAGCCACATGCCCGTCACGTTGTGCGAGAGGCCACACGGTGTTCCCCGCAGGAGCCGTGTCATCCGTACGGTGGGGTCGTGAGCAGCTACCGCCTGACCTCGTACGCCTCCGGCGGAGGCTGCGCTTGCAAGATCCCGCCGGGCGAGCTGGAGGAGGTCGTACGGGGCCTGACCGGCCACCGCTCCCCCGACCTGCTGGTCGGGCTCGACGACGGCGACGACGCGGCCGTGGTGCGCATCGACGAGCACACGGCGGTCGTGGCCACCGCCGACTTCTTCACCCCCGTCGTGGACGGCGCCTACGACTGGGGTCGCATCGCCGCCGCCAACGCCCTGTCGGACGTCTACGCGATGGGCGGGCGCCCGGTCGTGGCCGTCAACCTGGTCGGCTGGCCCCGGGCGAGCCTGCCGACCGAGCTGCTCACCGAGGTGCTGCGGGGCGGCAACGACGTCGCCCGGGAGGCGGCGTGCTTCGTCGCCGGTGGGCACAGCATCGACGATCCCGAGCCGAAGTACGGCATGGCCGTCACCGGGCTCGTCGACCCCGACCGGCTGCTGCGCAACGACAGCGCCACGGCGGGGCTGCCCCTGACGCTGACCAAGCCACTGGGCGTCGGCGTGCTGAACAACCGGCACAAGGCGACCGGCGAGGTGTTCGAGGCGGCGATCGCCAGCATGGTGCGGCTCAACCGGGACGCCGCCGAGGCCGCCGTCGCCGCGGGAGCGCGCGCCGCGACCGACGTCACGGGGTTCGGGCTGCTCGGACACCTGCACAAGATGATGCGGGCCAGCGGGACGACCGCGGTCGTCGACGCTGCTGCCGTGCCGTACCTGGAGGGGGCGCGTGAGGCGCTGCGGGACGGCTACGTCAGCGGCGGCACCCGTCGCAACCTCGAGTGGGTCCGGCCGCACCTGTCGGCGTCCGTCGACGAGGACGAGCTGCTGCTGCTCGCCGACGCCCAGACCAGCGGCGGGCTGCTCGTCGTCGGTGAGGTGCCCGGATGCCCGGTCGTCGGCGAGGTCGTCGCCCGCGGCGACGCCGTCGTCGAGGTGCGCTAGGCACCTGCGCGCTGGGGAAGGAGCACGGCGTGGCTCGCAGCCGACGCACCCTCCTGGGATCGACCGCGGGCGCGCACGGCGCCGTGGAGCGCACGCTGCTCCGCCTCAAGCAGGCGGCCGGCGTGCAGCGTCCGCAGGAGGCCCGGCCCTACCTCGGCTACGGCACCCCCGACGTCGTCCGCGTCCGGGGTCGCGTGCGCGAGCAGACCGGGGTCGACGCGCCGCACCCCGGCGACAGCGCGCTGGAGAACCTCGGCGACACCCTGCGGCTGTTCACGGCCACGCCGGTCCCCGACGCACCGGTTCTGGTGCGGGTGGCCGACACCACCGTCGAGGTCCGCTCGGACTCCGACGGCTGGTTCCGCGCGGAGCTCCGCCCCGCGACGCCGCTCGAGCCGGGATGGCACGAGGTGTCCGCGACGCTTCTGGTGCCGCACGCCGGAGGGGTCGGGGCTGCACCGGGACTCAGCTCGGTCCTGGTCCCTCCGTCCGACCCGTCCTTCGCCGTCGTCAGCGACCTCGACGACACGGTGCTGCGCAGCGGCCTGACCAGCCCGCTGCGGGCCGTCGTCACCGTCCTGCTCAGCAACGCCACGACCCGCACGCCGTTCCCGGGCGTCGCCGACTTCTACGAGGCGCTGCAGGCCGGCCCCTCCGGCCGGGATGACAACCCTGTCTTCTACGTGTCCTCGAGCCCCTGGAACCTCTACGACGTCGTGACGACGTTCCTCGAGCTGCGGCGCATCCCCCGGGGGCCGCTGTTCCTGCGGGCCTGGGGGTGGGACCGGGAGGCCCGGCCCAGCGGCGGCCATGCCGGGCACAAGAGCGAGGTCCTGCTGACCCTGCTGGACACCTACGCCGACCTGGCGTTCGTGCTGCTCGGCGACAGCGGTCAGGAGGACCCGGAGATCTACCGGGATCTGGTGCTGTCCCGCCCCGGCAGAGTCCTGGCGGTGTACATCCGCGACGTGACCGAGCCCGGTCGCGACGCCTCGGTGCAGGCCGTGGCCCAGCAGGTGCGCAACGCCGGCGTGCCCTTCGAGCTCGTCCCCGACACCGCAGCCGCCGCACGGCACGCCGCGGCACTGGGTCTGATCACCGAGGAGGCGCTGCCGACGGTGGTCGGCGCCTCGCGCGGAGGCTGAGCGCGCCGACCCGGCCGCTCCGGCGCTGCCGACGTTCCGGCGCGACCCGCTGCACGAGCCGCGCGCCGCCTGGTGGCGACACTGGCCCGTGCAGCGGTGCGTGCCTCAGCGCTTGGCGCCCACGCGGTCGCCGACACTGGCCGCCTGGCCCTCGCGGCTGCCGGGGATGCGGGTGATGAACGTCAGCGCGACCGACGCCAGCGACAGGATGCCGATGGTCGTGTAGGCCCGCGTGTAGGCGCCTCCGCTGGCCAGCGCCGCCGCGAGCTGCGGGCCGAGCACGCCGCCGAGGCTCCAGCCGATGAGCATCAGGCCGTAGATCGCTCCGGCGAACTTGACGCCGAAGAAGTCACCTGCGGTGGCCGGCATGGTGCCGAAGCCGCCGCCGTAGCAGAGGTAGATGACCGCGCCGAGGATGAAGAACAGCGCCGCGTTGGCGGCGTGCGGCAGCAGCAGGAAGCACAGCCCCTGCAGGCCGAGCATCGCGGCGAAGGCGGGCATGCGGCCGATCTTGTCGGAGGCTGCGGCCCACACCACGCGGCCGGCGCCGTTGAAGATGGCCCAGATGCCGACGATCGAGGCGGCGGCCGTCGCGGAGTAGCTGGCGATGTCGGTCGCAGCGGCCGCCGCCTGGCTGATCAGCGCGATGCCCGCAGCGACGTTGAGCATGAGGATGGCGGTGAGCAGGTACCACTGCGGCGTGCGCAGGGCCTCCTGCTGGGTGTACTCGTGCGTGCTGCGGGTGGTGCCGGCGGACGCCGCCGTCCAGCCCGGCACGGCGTAGCCCTGCGGGGGGTTGCGGAACATCGAGGCACCGATGAGCGACATGACGAGGTAGGCGATGCCGAGCGGCAGGAAGGCGGCGGTCGGCCGCTCCGGGGTCCGGTTTATGAGGGCCTGCGCCACCGGCGAGGTCAGCACCGCGCCGAAGCCGAAGCCGCCGACGGCGAGGCCGGTGATCAGGCCGCGCTTGTCGGGGAACCACTTGAGCAGCATGGCGATCGGCACGATGTAGGCCAGGCCGAGTCCGAAGCCGCTGATGACGCCGTAGCCGAGGATGAGCAGCCACAGCTGGTCGGCGCTGTTGACGAAGGACGCCATCAGGATGCCGATCGCGTAGATGACACCACCGGTGAGCGCGACCGGGCGGGGCCCCGCCTTGTCCTGCCACCGCCCGCCGAGGTAGGCCCCGATGAAGATCATCGCGATGGTGACGGTGAACGGGAGCGACGCCTGCACCTTGGTCAGGCCGAAGGCCTCCTCGCTCTGCAGGGCCTTGGAGAACACGCTCCAGGCGTAGACCGCGCCGATCGAGAACTGCAGCAGCAGGGCCGCAGCGACCAGCCCCCAGCGGCCCTTGGTCGGATCGCCCGTGGTGCCGGCCCCCGCACCGCTGGCAGCGGCCCCGCCGGTCTTCCTGCTCGTCGCCATGCTCGCTCCTGCTGTGTCGGCTGTCGTGGGGACGTCGCGCCGTCGGCGCGGTCAGTTCAGGTGGGTCCGGCCCTGCCGCTCGACCCGCTCGCGCTGGGGCACCACCGTGTAGCGCGGGTCGCGCGCCGACTCCTGTCCGGCGTCGAAGACGCCGAAGCGCAGGCAGGCCGACCCGGCCAGCAGCGCCGCTCCCGATGCGGCGGCACCCAGCCGGCTGCGGCCTCCGACGGCCAGCGTCCCCAGGACGCCGCCGACGGTCAGGATCTTGCTGGTGCGCATGAGGCGACCGGCCGATCCCTCGTGCAGGGGCTCGGCGGTGATGCCCATCGCCTGCTCCATCTTGTGCTCGACGGCCAGCTCGAGCAGAGCGCCGCCCACCGCCAGCCGCCGCGCCGGACGCGCCTCGGCGACGGGAGCGCCGATCATGCCCAGGCCGCCCGAGGCCGCCGAGGCCGAGCCCACGAAGACGAAGGGCAGGTGGCGGTGCGCCGCGTGCCAGGTCGGCGTGGAGGTGTCGGACAGCAGCACCGCGGTGTAGGAGGCGACGGCGGGGGCCACCGCCGCGGCGACCAGGCCTGCCGGCCGGCCGGAGCTCCCCAGCAGGCGCCCGACCAGGCCCGTGCGCAGGGCACGCGGGAGCAGCCCGCGCAGCTCGCTGGCGGCGGCGAGCCCGGCGAACGGCCCGTACGCGGGGAGGATCCACGTGCCCACCGACATCGGGGACGTCGGCTTGGCCACGCGCAGCATGTGGTGGAAGCGGGCGGGCCGTCCGAGGTCGTGGACCAGGGCGACCAGGCTGAGCGTCAGCCCCACGATCGAGCCCAGCCGACCGGTGCGGCGCAGGGCGGGCCGGTCGCTGACGTCGGCTCCGGCGGCGAGCAGGGAGGACCCCGCTGCGACCCCGCCCATGAACAGGTAGGCCGGGATGTCGTGGGCCCACGGGGCGGCCTTGACGATCGGGCGGCCGTAGTAGGAGGTGAACTCGGCGTCCGGGACGACGGCGTTCTTGTCGCCCCGCTTGCGCCGACCGCCCGTCGTGCTGGGCGTCCGCCCGCCTGCCTGGCCGGTGAGGGCCTGCTCGGCCCCGCGCGGCTCGGCCGGTCCCTCACGGGTCAGCGTGTTGGGCCCGCTCGTGCCCGCGGCCCGCTCGGCCGCCCCCCCGACGACGTCCCCTGCGCCCGGCGCCCGGCCGCGGTTGGCCACGTCGGGGTTGTCCAGGCCCGGCGCCGGGCCGCCCTCGCGCGTGTCGGTGGTCTCCCGGTCGTCGACGCCCGTCATCGGCGCTCCCCCGCGCCGAACACCGCGACCGCGCCCGCGAGCATCGCGACCGCGGCGAGCGCGGCCTTGCGCCACATCTCCGGCAGGTCGCGCGTCGTCACCACCGGGTCGGGCGGCAGGCCGTAGACCTCGGGCTCGTCGAGCAGCAGGAAGAACGCGCCGAGCCCGCCGACGCCGTCGTGGCCGTTCTCGCCGTACAGCCGCGCGTCGTGCACCCCGGCGGCGTGCAGCGCGTCCACCCGCTTCTGCGCCCGCTCACGCAGCTCGTCCACGTCGCCGTACTGGATCGACTGGGTGGGGCAGGCCGTGGCGCAGGCGGGCTGCAGCCCGTCGCCGATGCGGTCGTAGCACAGCGTGCACTTCTGGGCGATGCCCTCGTTCTTGGTCACGCCCTTCTCACCGACCCGCCGGTCGATGACCCCGAAGGGGCAGGCAGGGACGCAGTAGCCGCAGCCGTTGCAGATGTCGTCCTGCACCACGACGGTGCCGAACTCGGTGCGGAACAGCGACCCCGTCGGGCAGACGTCCAGGCACGCGGCGTGCGTGCAGTGCTTGCAGACGTCGGACTCCATCAGCCAGCGGAACTCGGTCCGCTGAGCACCGTCGACCTGCCCGGGCAACGTCGTGGTCGGCATGCCGAGGTCGACCCGGTTGGTGCTGCCCAGGGTGCTCCGGTCACCGGCCAGCGCGCTGTCGGCCGCGCGGTTGAGGACGTCGGTCACCGAGACACCGGCCGCCGTGCCCTCCATGCCGGCCTGCTGCGCCCCGAGCGGCTTGGGCTGCTCGATGAACTTGACGTGCCGCCAGGTGCTGGCGCCCAGCGCACCGCTGTTGTCGTACGACGAGCCCAGCCAGTTCATGCCGTCGTCCGGGACGGCGTTCCACTCCTTGCAGGCCACCTCGCAGGCCTTGCAGCCGATGCAGACGGAGGTGTCGGTGAAGAAGCCCTTGCGGGGCTGGTGGTCGCCGTCGACCCAGCCGGCGTCGCCGGCGGGGTCGGCGAGCGGGCCGTAGAAGGAGTTGGTCACTGCTGGGCTCCTTCGAGGCGGTCGTCGGAAGGCGCGGTCATGCGGAGGTTGCCGGTCTCGACCGTGATGCCGGCCCGGCTGCGGTAGTCCTCCACGTAGCGGAGCAGCGCCTCGCCCGTCGGCCGGCGTCCGGGCTGGATGTCGCAGGACGCGACCTTGGACTCCTGGATGTGGACGTTCGGGTCGAGGGACAGCCCGAGCAGGTCGTTGGCGGAGTCGCCGCTGACGACCGCGTCGTCGCCGACGCCCCAGTGGTAGGGCAGGCCGATCTGGTGGATCACCGTGCCGCCGACCTTCAGCGGCACGACGCGGTCGGTCACCAGGACGCGCGCCTCGATCGCCGTGCGGGCCGTGACGATCGTGGCGTAGCCGAAGTGCTCGAGGCCGCGCTCGCGCGCCAGCTCGGGCGAGACCTCGCAGAACATCTCCGGCTGGAGCTCGGACAGGTAGGGCAGCCACCGGCTCATGCCGCCCGCCGTGTGGTGCTCGGTCAGCCGGTAGGTCGTGAAGACGTACGGGAAGACGTCGCCGCCCGGCTCGTCCTTCGACGGGTTCTGCAGGTTGTCCTTGCGCTTGAACACCTGGCGCGTCGGGTTGCCCTGCTGGGTGTAGAGCGGGTTGTCGACGGGCGACTCGGCCGGCTCGTAGTGCGCCGGGAGCGGTCCGTCGAGCAGCCCGGTGGGGGCGTACAGCCAGCCCTTGCCGTCGGCCTGCATGATGAACGGGTCGTCGCCGGCGATGCCGTCGGGGCCGCTGGCGCCCTCCTCAGGGCGGTACGACGGCGGCTTGGTCAGCTGGAAGTCCGGCACGTCGTGGCCGGTCCACTGCTGCGCCTCCTCGTCCCACCAGACGTAGGCCTTCTTCTCGCTCCACGGCCGGCCCTCGGGGTCGGCCGAGGCGCGGTTGTACAGCGTGCGGCGGTTCATCGGCCACGCCCAGCCCCACTCGGGCGCCACGAAGTTCTGGTCGCGTCCGGGCTTCTTGCGGGCGGCCTGGTTGACGCCGTCCTTGTAGACGCCGCAGTAGATCCAGCAGCCGCCGGAGGTCGAGCCGTCGGCCTTCATCTCGACGAAGCCGGGCAGGAACTGCCCCGCCTTCTCCCCGGTGAGGTAGTAGCCGTTGACCTCGCGCAGGATCGCGTCGCCGTCGGGGTCCTGGGTCTCCCCGTGGGTCGGGTAGTCCCAGGTCAGGTCGAGCAGCGGCCGGTCCTTGGGGTCGGTCGACCCGGCGTAGCGCTCCCGCAGCAGCCGGCCCAGGTGGTAGTAGAAGTGCAGCTCGCTGCGCGCGTCGCCCGGCGGCTCCACCGCCTTGTAGCGCCACTGCAGCATGCGCTGCGTCTGGGTGAAGGTGCCTTCCTTCTCCGTGTGCGTCGCCGCCGGGAAGAAGAAGACCTCCGTGCCGATCTCCTCCGTCTTCAGCTCGCCGGACTCGATCTCCGGCCCGTCCTTCCAGAACGTCGCCGACTCGATCATCTGCAGGTCACGCACGACCAGCCACTTCAGCTTGGCCAGGCCGAGGCGCTGCAGCTTGCCGTGCGCGGAGCCGACGGCCGGGTTCTGACCGAGCAGGAAGTAGCCGTCGATCTTCCCGTCGACCATGTCGAAGACGGTCTGGTAGGTGCCGTGGTCGCCGGTCAGCTTGGGCAGGTAGTCGAAGCAGAAGTCGTTCTCCGGCGTCGCCGCGTCGCCCCACCAGGCCTTGAGCAGGCTGGCGGTGTAGGCGTCGGCCTTCGTCCAGAAGCCCTTCATGCCGGGCTTGGCGATGGTGGCGATGTAGTCGGCGTAGGTGTCGTGCTTGCCGGCCGACGGCACCGGCAGGTAGCCGGGCAGGATGTTGAACAGCGTCGGGATGTCGGTCGAGCCCTGGATGCTCGCGTGGCCGCGCAGCGCCATGATCCCGCCGCCCGGGCGTCCCATGTTGCCCAGCAGCAGCTGGATGATCGCCGAGCCGCGGATGTACTGCACGCCCGTCGAGTGGTGCGTCCAGCCGACCGAGTAGACCCACGCGGTCGTCCGGTCGCGCCCGCTGTTGCTGGTGACGTCCTCGCAGACCTGGAGGAACTGCTCCGGCGGAACGCCGCAGATCTGCTCGACGACCTCGGGCGTGTAGCGCGCGTAGTGGCGCTTGAGCACCTGGAACACGGTCTGCGGGTGCTGCAGGGTCTCGTCGCGGGCGACCTTGCTGTGCGCGAGGTTGGCCCCGCGGCCGCCGAGCTCGTGCCCCGCGCCCCGGTCCTTCTCGGAGTCGGCGCTCTCCTCGCCGCCGACGTCGTCGATCGTGGCGCCGCCGGCCGAGCCCTCGGGCTCGCTGCCGCTGTCCTGACCGCTCTGGTCGTCACCGGTCGAGGTGGGGGCCGTCGGACGCCCGGTCTGCCCGTCGCTGCCGTCGTCGTGGCCCTGGTAGGCCCAGCTCGACGGGTCGTAGGTCCCCGTCTCGGGGTCGTAGCCCGAGAACAGGCCGTCGAGCTCGTCGACGTCCTGGAAGTCCTCGCTGACCAGCGTCGCGGCGTTGGTGTAGCTGACGACGTAGTCGCGGAAGTACTTCTCGTTGCTCAGGATGTAGTTGATGATCCCGCCGAGGAAGGCGATGTCGCTCCCTGCGCGCAGCGGGACGTGCTGGTCAGCGACCGCCGAGGTGCGGGTGAAGCGCGGGTCGATGTGGATGACCTTCGCGCCGCGGGCCTTGGCCTCCATGACCCACTGGAACCCGACCGGGTGGCACTCGGCCATGTTCGAGCCCTGGATGACGATGCAGTCGCTGTTCTGCAGGTCCTGCAGGAAGGACGTGGCGCCGCCGCGTCCGAACGAGGCCCCCAGACTGGGGACGGTGGCGCTGTGTCATATGCGGGCCTGGTTCTCGACCTGGATGGCGCCCAGGGCCATGAACAGCTTCTTGATGAGGTAGTTCTCCTCGTTGTCCAGCGTCGCCCCTCCGAGCGACGCGAACCCGAGGGTGCGGCGGACCTTGCGGCCCTGGCCGTCGACGTCCTGCCAGGTGCGGTCCCGGCTCTCCTTCATGCGGTCCGCGACCATCTCCATGGCGCGGTCCAGCGGGATGTCCTGGAACTCCGTGGCGAAGGGCGCGCGGTACTTCACCGTGGTCAGGCGCTTGGGGCTGTTGACGAGCTGCTCGCTCGCCGAGCCCTTCGGGCACAGGCGACCGCGGGAGACCGGCGAGTCGGGGTCGCCCTCGATCTGCACGACCTTCTCGTCCTTGACGAAGACCTTCTGCCCGCAGCCGACGGCGCAGTAGGGGCACACGCTCTGCACCACGCGGTCGGCGGTGGCGGTGCGCGGCTGCAGCGCGGCGGTGCGCCCCGACTGCGCGGCGGCGCCGCGGCCGAGCGGGTCCTCGCCGGTGAGCTGCCGGACCACCGGCCAGCTCAGGAAGACGTCCTTCACACCCATGCTCTGCCTCCTGGACGACCGTGACGTGCGCCACATACCCAAAACCTCCTGCACCACCCGTGCCAGTGCGACACGCCGACGGACGACGAGCGGTTGCAGGAAGGGACGAACCGTACGCCTCACGTCGGACGCCCACCTCACTGAGGGCCGTTGCGGCGGCCGCGTCCCGAGTGGACACCGACCGGCGACCAGGGGGTGGGGAGGGGCGGCAGATGGCGACTGACCGGGAGGTCGTGGCGGACGCCTTCGAGGCGTGGTCGCGCGGCGAGGGGCACGTGTCGAAGATCTTCGCCGGCGTGCCTGCGGACGGGACCGGGCCGTAGGTCGCCCTGGGCGCGGCGGCCGGACCCGGTGTCCCACCGCGCCGAGCGGGCAGAGTGGCGGAGCCCCTGCCTGACCGGAGCGCAGGGACCTGTCCCCGGAGGACCCCGTGCAGCAACGCCCGCTCGGACACCGCACCGTCGGCGCCGTCGGCCTGGGCGCGATGCCCCTGTCGATCGAGGGGCGGCCCGACGAGGCGCAGGCCGTCCGCACCGTCCACGCCGCCCTCGACGCCGGGGTGACGCTGCTCGACACCGCCGACGCGTACTGCCAGGGCGCCGACGAGGTCGGGCACAACGAGCGCCTGCTCGCCCGGGCGCTCGCCTCGTGGTCCGGCGACCGCGACGCGGTGGTCGTGGCGACCAAGGGCGGCCACACCCGCCCGCCGGACGGCTCGTGGGCGCTGGACGGCAGCCGCGAGCACCTGCGCGCCGCCTGCGAGGCGTCCCTGCGGGCCCTCGGCGTCGAGTCGATCGGGCTCTACCAGTTCCACCGCCCCGACCCGCAGGTCCCGTGGGCCGAGTCGGTCGGCGCCCTGGAGGAGCTGCGCACCGAGGGCAAGATCCAGCTCGTCGGCGTCAGCAACGCCGACCCGGCCCAGATCCGCGAGGCGCAGGGCCTCACGCAGCTCGCGTCGGTGCAGAACGAGCTCTCGCCGCGGTTCCGGTCCAGCGAGCCGGAGGTCGACCTGTGCGCCGAGCAGGGCATCGCCTTCCTGCCCTGGTCGCCGCTCGGCGGCATCGCCAAGGCCGGAGAGCTCGGGAGGGCCCACGGCGCCTTCGCCGAGGTCGCGTCCGAGCGGGGTGTGTCGCCGCAGCAGGTGTGCCTGGCCTGGCTCCTCGCCAAGGCGCCGGTGGTGATCCCGATCCCGGGTGCGCGCCGCGTCGAGTCGATCCTCGACTCGGTGGCCGCGGCCGAGCTGCGCCTGTCCGACGACGAGATCGCCAGGCTGGACCAGTCCTAGCCGGGGGCTGCGCAGCGGGCACGTCCCCTGCGCTCTCGTACGCCCAGGCGCCGCCCGCCGTACCGCAGCGCAGGGGAGGTCGGCCAGGACCGAGCGTGGGAGCCGCGCTCCGGCTGCGCAGCGGGCACCCGACGACCCCGCTAGTTGCCGTCGTTCTCGGTGATGATCCCGAGCACCCTGTCCTGCTGCTCGATGCAGCTCGACAGCGCGGCGTACTCGGCCGGTGTGCTGTCGGAGACGTCGAAGCGGACGGGGAAGCGGCCCTGGATGCGCGGGTCCGGATCGCCCCTGTCGGCGACCGGGGTGACGCCGGGCAGGTCTCCGCAGGCACGCTTGAGCGCCTCGCGGGCCGGCTGCCCGGCGTCCTGCACCATCGTCACCCGCACGACGCGCTGGTCGCCGGCGAACAGGTAGTTCGTGAACGCGACGAAGAGGATCCCGAGCAGCGCGAGGGTGGCGAAGGCGATGAGCAGCGCACGGTCCCGCTGCCGCTTGTCGCGCCACCACGCCTGCGTCCGCACGCCTCCAGTATCGGTGGCGGACCGGGGCGGCGCCTGAGAGGGTGCCACTCCAGCCCGATCCCCTCGTCACCCGACGACGACCCCGTCGCCCGACGGGGCCCGCTCCCCTGCACCGGAGGACAACCATGACCACTCCCAGCGCTCCCGGCACGACCGGCACCACAGGCATCGCCAGCAAGGACGTCGTCGACTGGACCGACCTCGGCAAGGAGATGTGGTCCTACCTCACGGGCAAGGGGGCGGCCATCGACTACACCTTCGTCGACATGACCGTCGAGGTCCCCCGCGACACCGGCCCGGCGGCGCCCCGGGCGGTGTGGAAGCTCGACGGGACACTGCGCATCACCACGACCGACCGCGACTCGTCGGCCTAGTGCTGCCCGAGGTCGACCGCACGGCCGCGCGCGTCGGCCGGCTGCGCCTCGAGGGGGCCGTCGACTTCACCGTCGACGGCCCCCTCGGCAGCACGGCCGGCAGCGCCCGCGGCGACGGGCCCGTGCTGCGCGTGACGACCGACGACCCGGCAGTGGCGTGGGACGCCGTCGCGCAGGCGGCGCCCGGCGCATCGGCCCTCGGCGCCCTGGCCGACGCGCTGCACGACCAGGGGCTGGCGGTCGAGGTGAGCGGCCCGCGGGGCGTCCTGGCCACCGTCGGCGCCGGAGCCGACAGCGCCCTGGGCCGCGCGGTCACCGGCAGCCGCCACGTCCGGCCGGGCCGTCCGGCGGCGCTCGGGCCACTGGTCCTGGCCCGACTGCGCTCCCGCGCCCGGCGCCGTGCACCGCTGCTGGCGGCCCTGGCAGCGGGCGTCCTGCTGGCCGCCCGTCGGCGGGCCCGTCGCCACTAGGCTCGCGACGGTGACCGAGCCGCAGGCCTCCCCGGCAGGTCGGCTCGACGGGGCGCCCGCCACCTGGCGCCGGCCGGACCCCCGTC
>CADCUB010000149.1 GCA_902805775.1 uncultured Frankineae bacterium
CAGCGCTGCCGCGGCTGGACGTGCCCGCGACCTTCCTCGTCGGCGAGCTCGACCTGGCCGAGCAGCGCGACCTCACGAGTCGACTTGCCGCCCGGGTGCCGGGGGCCCGCCAAGCGGTGCTCCCGGACACGGCGCACGTGCCGAGCCTCGATGCGCCCGACGTCGTGCTCGCCGCGCTGGAGGAGGCGCTCGCGCGGTAGCCGGGGCCGTCGCACAGAGCGTCGTGCGGGCCGGGAGGGGCTGGAGGAGCGGGTGCGCCCACCCTGCCGTGGTGCGCGTGGCAGGGGCCGCCTGGCGGCGACCTGTTCGACGTGCGCACCCTAGCCGGATCCCGTGTGCGTCAGGGGACGAGTCCGACGGCAGCGGCAGCGGCCAGCAGGCCGAGTGCCGCGCCGCTGGTCAACAGGACCGATCCGGAGGCCGCTGGTCGGCCGCCCGCGCGGACGCTGATGGCCAAGGCTGCGATCGCGCCGACTGCGGCGAAGCCGGCCACGAGGGGAAGCGCCAGCAGGACGTGGCCGAGCGGCGCCGGGACCCCGAAGCCCAGGAGCAGCTGGTCGGTGGCGGCGGTGCGCAGGACCAACCAGCCGAGTCCGACGGCGAAGGCCACCTGGAGCAGTCCGGCGCTGCCGGCCAGCAGTGCCGGTGCTGTGGATCGCTTCGAGAAAGCACCGCGGCACCGGCGGAGCACCGCCCAGGCCAGGGCCGCGAGACCGGCCACGACGGCGATCAGCGCTGCCCCGAGGGCGATCAGCCCGACCGGACTCCCGCTGCGGGCGTCCCTCGCCAGGCGGTAGACGCCTGCGGTCAGGGCCACCTCGTGCGGCAGGACGAAGTCCAGCGACGGCAGCTCGCTCACACAGCTGCTGTCGACGGTGCTCTGGGGGTCATCCAGGAAGGCAGCAGCGATCCCCGGCACGCAGTCCCCCTGCAGCGACGGGATGTGCCCGGCGGCCGGGACTTCGACGAAGGCCGCGTTCGGCAGGCGCGCAGCCACCTGCCGTCCCCACTCGGGCGGCGTCACGGGGTCGTAGCGGCCGGCGACCACCAGTACGGGGACATCGCTCACCGCCGGCCGGGCCGCAGACGGGTCCGGCGGCACGCCCCAGGCATCGCACACCGCCAGGTCCGACCCCAGCCAGGTGAGGTGCACGTCCGGTACCCCGGAGAAGGCGTCCGCGTCCCGGCCGGCAGCCACGGTGTCGGTCAGCGGTGCCTGCTCGGCGCACTGGACGGAGTAGTACATCCCGAGCGAGAAGCGGGTCAGCTGCCGCAGAGCAGCGTCGGCGACCGGGGCGGCAGCGTCGGCGTCCCCGGCTCCGATGCGGTGCACGATGAGCGGAACCAGTCGCGCGACCGCCGGGTCGTACAGCGCGTTGAAGACGATCGACATCAGGTCGTCGCCGGTCAGGAGCAGGCGCACCGTCTTCCCCGATGCGGGTGAGCGGGCGTCGATCGGGAGCGGCGAGGCGTCCAGCCGCCGGGTGGCGGTGACCAGCGACGCCTGGAGGTCGGGGTACCCCCGCCCGCAGGCGGTCTGGGCCGCGCAGTCCTCGACGAGCCGTGCGAAGCCTTCGTCGAAGCCGGCTATCCTCTCGTCGTACTGCGCGAGCTCGGGAGGCGACACCGAGTCCAGCAGCACGGCGCGCAGACCATCAGGATGGTCGCGCAGCACGGTCAGCGCCAGCCGCGTGCTGTACGACAAGCCGTACAGGTTCCACTGCTCGTATCCCAGCGCCGCCCGGACGTCGACCAGGTCCTCGGCAAGGTCCGCCGTCGTGTAGGCGGACAGGTCGTTGCCGTCGGCGCGCAGCCGGGACGCGCACGCGCGCGCGGCGGCGACCTCACGATCGGTCTCCGCCTCGACGGGGTCCGCCGTGCGCAGTCCGGCCAGCAGCGCCTGCTCGACCTCCGGGCACGGCAGCCACGGCTGCGACCAACGAGCACCCCGCTGCTCCACGACCACGACGTCGCGGTTCCGCGCGTAGACCGAGTGCGCGAGCGACAACAAGCCCGTGCTGCTCGAGCCGGGGCCGCCCGAGGTGACCACCAGCGGATCCGGAGCCGGCTGTGCAGCGACGCTGCGCAGGACCGCGACCAGCAGGCGGACCTGCCGCCCCTGGGGAACGTCACGCGACTCCGGCACCTGCACGTAGCCGCACTCGACGCGAGCACCGTCCGGGACCTCCACCGGGCACGGCGCGTCCTCGAACACCGGCTCCGGCCCGACGACGGCATGCGCAGCGGTGACCGGTGCGCCGACGACGAGGAGTGCGAGGACCAGGAAGAGACGGAGCGGTCCCGGAACGCCGCGATGCGGCCTCGGCGACATGCCGGCACGCTAACGCGGGCGTTCCCGCGGTCGCCGCTCCGTGCGAGGACCGGGCCCTCGCGATCCGGCCGGTGCGGTCGGTGTGAGCGCTCGGTGTCCCGCACCGCCGTCGTCTGGTGCCAAGACCACCGTCCCCTGCGGCACTTGCCGGACCTGCGGTGATCGGTGCCGGCGGTGGGACGGCAACCACAAGGGGGCGACGCACGTCTGAGGGATCGTGATGATCGTCGCTGCGCTCCTGGTACTGGTCGGCCTGGTCACGGTGCCGTGGTCGATCCTGCGCCGGGTGTCGCCTGCCTCCGCCCGCTCGAGCTCCTCGCCGCCGGCACGTGGAGGGGCTGCACGAGCTGCGACGCAGCCGGAGACGAGCGGGGAACGTCGGACGCGCAGGGCGTGGCGCGCACTGCTGCTGCTCGCAGTGCTGCTCCTGGTCTTCGCGTGGGCCATCGGCCAGGTCACCGAGGAGGCAAGGACATACGCCGAGGTGCATGCGATGCCGGGCAACGCCGGGGAGCCGGAGCGGACCCTTCGTACGGCGTTGCTCGCCTGTGCAGGTGTGCTGCTGGTCGGTGCTGCCCTGCTCCGGTCGGCCCTCGGCGCCCGCCGGCGAGATCACTGAGGCCAGGCGGTCCGTACCTCGCCTTCAGGAGCCTCCGACGTGCGCACCTGAGGGCCTCCTGGGACAGGTGAGCGCCGACGGTCCGCGGTGACCGGTACGGCTGCTCGCCGATCTGCTCGTTCGTCCTGCCCGTGGCAGCGAGCAGGGCGGGCTGCCCCTCACACGTCTTCCCCCGACCCGGGACCACCTCCCGCGCGGCACGACGTGACGCGCTCACCGCTGACGGTCACTCGGCGGACCTGGGCGCTCCGTGAGGTGAGGTCCCCGCGGACCGGGCGAGGAAGGCGAGCAGCTCTCCGTTGACGCGCTGCTCGTACTCACCGGACAGCCCGTGCGGCCCGCCCGGGTGGACGATCAGGCTCGCGCCTGGCACCAGGTCGACCGCCTTGCGGGCCGAGGCGACGATCGGGACGATCTGGTCGTCGTCCCCGTGGATGAACAGGGTGGGGACGTCGATCGCGGCCAGGTCGCCCGTCAGGTCGGTCTCGGAGAAGGCGGCGATGCAGTCGAGTGCCGGCTTGATGCCGACCGTCATGCACTGCAGCCAGAACTCGTCGCGCTTGCCCTGGCTGACCGTCGAGCCGGGGCGGTTCGCGCCGTAGAAGGCGGCCGACAGGTCCTTGTAGAACTGCGACCGGTCCCCCCGGACGCCCGCCCGCAGGGCGTCGAACGCCGCCACGGGCAGACCCTCCGGGTTGGCCTCGGTCTGCAGCATCAGCGGCGGGATGGCCCCCAGCAGGACCGCTGCGGCCACCCGCGCCGTGCCGTGCCGGCCCATGTAGCGGGTCACCTCGCCACCGCCGGTGGAGTGGCCCACGAGGACGACGTCGCGCAGGTCGAGGTGCTCGATGAGGCCGTGGAGGTCATCGGCGTAGGTGTTCAGGTCGTTGCCGTCCCAGGTCTGGGAGGAGCGGCCGCCACCCCGGCGGTCGTGGGCGATCGCCCGGTAGCCCGCCGTGGCGACGAGGTCGAGCTGGGGGTCCCAGGCGTCCGCGGTCAGCGGCCAGCCGTGGCTGAAGACGACGGGCCGGCCGCTCCCCCAGTCCTTGTAGTAGATCCGGACGCCGTCCTTGGTGGTGAACGCGCTCATGCCGGTGGACCTCCTCGCAGTCGTGTTCCTCCCGTCCGGCGGGGTGCCGGCAGGAAGGGCTCCTCGGACGATCCGAAGAGCTCGCAGAGCTCAGCCGACCAGCGTCGAGAGCGGCTCCCCGACGGCGACCAGGTAGGTCGAGAGCATCTGGCCGGTGCCCGGTCCGACGTCGCGGGCGTTGTGGGCCATCCCCGGCCGGACCAGGAACCCGTCCCCGGCGTGCAGCAGGAGCACCTCGCCGGTCTCGAGCTGCAGCTCGACGGTGCCCGCGACGATGTAGCCCACCTCCTCACCGGGGTGGACGTGCCAGCCGGACGCGACGCCCTCGGGGATCTCGGTACGGACCTGGACGAACTCCCGTCCGGGCACGGACGACGCCGCACGCTGGACCTCCGTACGGGTCAGCACGGTCGACAGCCCGTCCTCGGGTGGCGCGGCCGCGTCGGTCCAGCCGGCGGACCGGTGCTGCCTCACGATGCCCCCTCGCGCTGTGCGGCAGGACGAGCCGAGCGTTCGTCCTGGCGGGGCCGAGGGACATCGGTCAGGGAACGGTGCAGGGAGCCGCCGAGCTCACGGCCGGCCGCCGGTGACGGGTCGAGCGCGTGCGACAGCCAGCTCGCGCTGCCCGCGCCAGTGGGGGACGTCGTGCTCCAGGACCGTGCTGGTGCGTACTGCGCGCTCATCGTCATCACGTCGTCGCTCCTGTGCTCCACCGGTCCGGTGGCCGGCTGTCGTCGCAGGCTGCGCGAACGACCGCGGCGAGGGCATCCGTCAGTCGGCTGCGATCCGGCGGCCACGAGGTCACCGTCGGGCGTCCGCACGCCTGCCGGGCGAGGTCGCACGCGAGCGGCCCGAGCACGGCCGCGCCCGTTCGGCGCTGCCTGACGAACCCTTGGAGCGAGGTCCGTCCGTCGGCTGCGGCACGGTCGGTGTCATCTGACTGATGCACCACCCGGTGCGCAGGCACAGCATCGGCGGCGCGCCACGCAGGATCGGCACGGCTGGTCCGCAGCGCCCTGCGCCCAGAGGGGTGCAGGACCCACGAGTGCGACGACCGAGGTCGTCGTGAACCGGCACCGGCCGGCTAGGAGCCCCCATGTCCTCAGATGCCCAGCCCACCATCGTCCTGGTCCACGGAGCGTTCGCGGAGTCCGCCAGCTGGGACGACGTCATCGTCCCGCTGCGGGCAGCCGGTCATCCGGTCGTCGCCGCCGCCATCGCGCTGCGCAGCCTGGCCGCCGACGCGGCATCGGTCTCGGACCTGGTGCGCAGCATCGACGGGCCGGTGGTGCTCGTCGGCCACTCCTACGGTGGCGCCACCATCACCAACGTCGCCGCCGACGCCGGCGACATCACCGCCCTGGTCTACATCGCCGGCTACGCGCTGAACCCCGGTGAGAGCTGCGGCGACGGCTCCGCCCTCGCTCCGGGCGGCACCCTCGCCCCGACGCTGCACAAGGTGCCCCTGACCGGTGGGGACACCGACTTCTACATCGCCCAGGACAAGTACCACGAGCAGTTCGCCGCGGACCTGCCACGAGAGAAGACGGCGCTCATGGCCGTGGGGCAACGGCCGGCTACGGCCTCGTCGCTGGCCGAGCCGTCCACCGACAGCCCGCTGTGGAAGACGGTGCCGTCCTGGTTCCTGTTCGGCGAGCTCGACTTGAACATCCCCGTGGGCGCCCACCGCATCATGGCGGAGCGGGCCGGCTCCAAGGGCACCGTCGAGATCGCCGGCGCCTCTCACGTCGTCGGGATGTCGCACCCGCAGGAGACGGCGCAGATCATCCTGGACGCCGCCCGGGCCGGCTCACTGGTCAGCGCCTGAGCGGCCCGGCAGCGGTGGTCGAGCCGGCTCCGCGGGAGGCTCGACAGCGTCTCCCGCGGCGGCCAGCGCGTCGCGCAGCGCCGCCCGAGACGTGATGCCGAGCTTCGGGAAGATCCGGTAGAGGTGGGCGCCGACGGTGCGGTGGGACAGGAACAGCTGGGCGCCGATCTCCTTGTTGGTCCGTCCCGCGGCTGCCAGCCTGGCGATCTCGAGCTCGGGCGCGGTGAGCGCCGCGACCGACGCCTGCCGCCCCGGCGCCTCACCGGACGCCCGCAGTGCGGCAGCCGCCCTTGCGGCCCACGGCGCCGCCCCCAGCCGGCGGAAGGTCGACAGGGACTGGGACAGGTGGTCCCGCGCCGCAGGAGCGTCCGCGTTCCGACGCAGGTGCTCGCCCAACAGCAGCTGGACCCGGGCCATGTCGAACGGCCAGCTCTCCGCGCCGGGAAGTGAGAGCGCGCGCGAGAACAGCTTCGTGGCGGCGGACCCGTCGGCCGTCAGGGCAGCTGCTCCCACGGTGAGCAGGCGCAGTCGCGGCGCGTGCGCGGTGATGCCGGCGCGCTCCATCGTCACGACGTGCGCAGCGGCTTCGGCGTGGTGGCCGCTGCCCACGGCCGCCTCCACCAGGTCGAGCGTCCCCAGCAGCGCCTGCGGCACGCCGGGTGGGAGGTCACCCGGCGTGCACACCGCTGCCGCCCGCTCGAACGCGCTGGCGTGCTCGCCCCGGCCCAGCGCCGCGAGCGCCGCTGTCTGATGGGCGTACAACGTCACGGTGTGCATGCCGCGCGACCGGCCGCGCACGTCGATCTCGTGGACGATCCGCTCAGCCGCCTCGTCGTCGCCACGAGCAGCGGCGAGCAGTCCCTGCGAGTAGAGGAACGGCCAGCGGAACAGCTCGAAGGCGTGCGCCGTGCACATCTCCAGTCCCTCCGCGGCGAGCTCGGCGCTGAGGTCCCACTGCCCGCTGTAGTAGGCCTCGGCGCCGAGGATCGTCATCGAGCCGATCGCGGAGGCGATGGCCCCACCGGAGCGCCCGTCCTCGACCACCCGCCAGAGCGCCTGTCGGCAACGACCTGCCCGGTCGAGGAAGTACGCCGCCGTGGCGACGTGCTCGATGACCGTCGGGTCCGCCTCTGTCTGCAGCGCGTCGATGGCGTCCTCGACCACCAGGACGTCGTCCGCGCAGACCCGTGCGGGGTCCGAGAGGATCTGCGCCACGACCGACACCACGGGCGCGAGGGCCTGCGGGTGTCGGGCCCGCACCTCCCGGAAGGACTGCCAGAACTCCAGCCGCCCGCCGTACAGGCAGATCTCGAGGAGCAGCAGGATCGCTCCCTCGCGCACGGCGGGATCCTCGGCACGCGCGGGGTCGGTCCGGTCCAGAGCAGTGACCAGCAGCCGGTGGGCGGTCGTGACGTCGCCCTCGGCGTTGAGCTGCAGGTGGGCAGCCGCCACCGCCGCGCGCAGCGAGTCGCGGATGCTCGGGTCGGCGCGACGCGCTTCGACGAGCAGCTCTGCGGCGACTCCCAGCTCACCGGTCACGTCGGCGCTGAGGTACGCCGCCTCGGCGAGCCGTCGGCTGCGCGCCTCGGCGTCGGGCGAGAGGTCGGCGGCCTGGAGGAGTCCGGAGAAGGCGCCCAGGGCGTCGCCTCGCTGGAGCACCAGCCGGGACGCCTCCTCGAGCAGCGCCGCTACGTCCTCGTCCGGCTCGAGGCTGGCTTCGGCCAGGTGGCGGGCGTGCCGCACCGTGTCGTCTGCGAGCGCCTCCGCCAGGCAGCGGTGCGCCGTCGCCCGGTCCGCGTCCGACGCGATCTCGACCACGGTGGACCGCACGAGGGGGTGGTGGAAGGCCAGCCGTGCCCGGCTCGGCTCCACCCGGACGAGGTCGGCGTGCTCGGCCGGTCCCAGACCGGTCAGCCCGGCCCCGGACCCCGCGGCCGCCAGCACCGTCGCCAGGTCGCCCGTCCCTTCCAGCGCGGCGAGCAGGAGCAGGTGCTGCGTGGCGGACGGCAGCGCCCGCACCCTGGCCGAGTACAGCGACTGCAGGCGGCCGCTCAGCGGCAGCGTGCTCCAGGTGTCGGTCAGCTGCGGGCGCGAGCTGGACCCGGCCAGCGCGAGCGGCAGCTCCAGCAGCGCCAGCGGGTTGCCCTCCGCCTCCGCGAGCACGCGTTGGGTCGCCCGGGCACCGAGCGTCGGGAAGCGCGTTGCCAGCAGCGTCGCGGCGTCACCGTCCGCGAGCGGCGCCAGGTCGTGCCGGGGCAGCCCGCTGCGGTCGAAGAAGCCCTCCACACCGGGCCGGAAGGCTGCCAGCAGCCCGATCCGCGTGGACGCGAGCCGGCGCGCCACGAAGCCCAGCAGCGCGGCGGTGGCCCGGTCGGCCCAGTGGGCGTCGTCCACGACGATCAGCAGGGGACGCTCGGTGGCCGCGCGCCGCACCAGGGCCAGCACGGCGTTGTGCGCCAGCAGCTGGTCGGTGACCGGCCCCGGCTGCAGTCCCAGCATGGCCGTGACCGCCTCGCGGTGCAGGTCGTCCAGCTCGGACAGCTCCGGCTTCAGCGGCTGCAGCAGCGAGGCCAGCGTCGAGAAGGACAGGTCGGTGAGGAACTCCGAGCCGGCCGTCCGCAGCACGCGCGACCCCGCGGCGGACGCCGCGGCCTCCACATCGCCGAGGAGCACCGTCTTGCCGATCCCGGGATCGCCGGAGAGCAGGAGGGCCCCGCCGGCGGTCGAGGCCTGCTCGAGGAAGGCATGCAGACGGCCGACATCGGCGCGCCGGCCGATGAGCCCGGCCCGCGCACCGTCGGACGGGATGCCTGTGTCCATGAGCCGGACGCCCCTGCCTCCGCTGGGGCGCGCACCGTAGCAGGAAGCAGCCGTCCGGAGTGGCGCGTCCTCACGGGCTCCCGATGCCGTCCACCCGGACGGATCGGCACTGGAACAGCCCTGGAACACGGATGAACCAGTGCGTGAGCAGTTCGCGCCGAGCAGGCCGAGCCCGGCGGCCGTCTCGCCTCGGTCGCTCCCTGGAACCACCCGCTCGACCACGGGTGCAGTCATCTGACCCATGGACTCCGGCCACGATCAGCGCCAGATTGCCCAGCGGACGGAGTGCGCCTCTGCAGACGTGGTCGCGCACCACGGGGAAGGAGCGGGGTGCAGCTCTGGAAGTGCGGTCACGCGTGCGTCCGCTTCGAGCGGGCGGGCTCCGTGCTGGTCATCGACCCCGGCAGCCTGACCGAGCCGGAAGCCATGCGGGACGCCGACGCCGTCCTGGTCACCCACGAGCACTTCGACCACTTCTCGGAGAGCTGCTTGCGGTCAGCGGCAGCGGACCGCCCAGCCCTGGAGGTGTGGACGGTGCCGGCGGTGGCCCAGGTGCTGTCCGACCTGGGCGACCGGGTGCACACGGTCTGCGACGGTGACCGCTTCCAGGCGGCCGGCTTCGAGGTCCGCGCGTACGTCGGCGTGCACGTCCCTGTCCACCCTGACCTGCCGCCCGTCGAGAACGCGGGCTTCCTCGTCGAGGGCCACGTCTTCCACCCGGGCGACACGCTGACCGTGCCGGGGGTGCCCGTCGACACGCTGCTCGTCCCCGTGCAGGGGTCGTGGACGCACCTGTCCGCGACCATCGACTGGGTCCGGGAGGTGCGCCCCCGGCGCGCGGTCGCGATCCACGACAGCGGACTGAGCGCGATCGGCCACGCGATCCTCGACGGCTACCTCGGCGCCAACGGTCCTGGCATCGGCACGGCGTACTCCCGCATGGAGCCACGGATCGCGATGGAGATCCCGCTCCAGCGCGGGCCACTGCCCGTGGGACGACCCGCATGACCGCCCCGGCCGCCTACGCCTGGACCGGACCGCAGGAGCAGTCCGACCTCGGCGACGGCGTGCTGGGACGGGAGGCCGAGCAGGCGCTGATCGGTCGCTTCCTCGTGACAGCAAGTCAGGTCGGGGCCACGCTGCTGCTCTCCGGCGACCCCGGCATGGGCAAGTCGACGCTCCTGGACGCAGCGGCACGGGCGGCTGCGGCGGCCGGCACGCACGTCCTGCGCACGGCCGGCTCGCAGGTGGAGGCGAACCTGTCGTTCTCGGCGCTGGACCTGCTGCTCGGCCCGGTGCAGGACCGGCTGACCGAGCTGGCGCCCGAGCACCGGGACGGCCTGCTGGTGGCCTTCGGCCAGGCGGGTGGCCCCCCGCCGGACCGGCAGCTGGTCGCGGAGTCCGTGCTCGCACTGCTGCAGAAGTGCGGGCGGACTGCGCCGCTGCTCCTGGTGGTCGACGACCTCCAGTGGCTGGACCGTGCGACGGCAAGCGTCCTGGGCGTCGTCGCGCGCCGCGTCCACGGCGCCGGCCTCGGGCTGCTCGGGGCCCAGCGGGCGGGCGAGGACTGCTTCTTCGACCGGTCCCGGCTGCCGCAGCACGAGCTGCCACCGCTCGACGACGGTGCCGCCGCCGCGCTGGTCGAGCGGGTCCGCCCCGGCATCGCTCCGGGGGTGCTGCGCCGGGTGGTGGCGACCGGTGCCGGCAACCCGCTCGCGCTCCTGGAGCTGCCTGCGGCCCTGAGCCCCCAGCAGCTCGCCGGTACTGCGCCGCTCCCACCGGTGCTGCCGCTCGGCTCGCGGCTGGACGCGTTGTTCTCGTCCCGGATCGCGGAGCTGCCGGGCGGCGTACGAGAGCTGTTGCTGCTGGCAGCGCTGGAGACCACCGGCAGCCTCGAGGTGCTGGGCGCGGCCCACCAGGGCCAGCTGGCAGCGGACCTCGCCACGGCCGAGGACGCGCGGCTCCTCGTGGTCGACCGGACCGCCGGTGACGTGGCCTTCCGTCACGCGGCGGTGCGCTCGGCGACCGTCGGACTGTCCACCAGCGGTGAGCAGCAGCAGGCTCACCGCCGGCTGGCGGCCGCGGCCGTCGACGTCGAGCGGCGGGCCTGGCACCGCGCCGCAGCGGCGCACGGCCCGGACGAGCAGGTCGCGGCCCTGCTGGAGCAGGTCGCTCACCAGCTGCTCGACCGCGGCGATGCCGCGGGTGCGGTCTCGGCCCTGCTGCGCTGCGCCGCGCTGACTCCGGACGCGGGGCGTCGCCGGCAGCGACTGGCGCGGGCCGCGTACTTCGGCGTCGCCATGGCGGGCGAGCTGCGCCCGGCCGCCGACCTGATGGCGGAGATCCGGCGAGAGGGACCTGGTGGAGGTGAGTCGCTCACCATCGCCATGGCGGCAGCGCTCCTGCTCATCAACGACCCCGACGGTGACGTCCCCACGGCGCACGCCGTGCTCGCGCGCACCCTCGAAGCAGGCGGCGAGGACCTGGACGCCGGCGACGGCGAGCTCGTCGAAGCACTCAACCAGCTCCTCCAGCTGTGCCAGATGGGTGACGGACCAGCGCAGTGGGAGGTGCTGCGGGCGCTGCTCGACCGGGTGCACCCCGCGGTCCCCGACCACCTCCGGCTGCTGGTGGCCGGCTCGCAGCCGCTGCTCGCGACGGACGCTGAGCTCCGCGGTTTCGGCGAGCTCGTGCACCGGGTCGGCGTCGACAGCGATCCGGTCTTCGTCGCCCGCTTGACGGCGGCGGCGTTCTCCGTCGACCAGGTGGAGGACTGCTGCCGAGCGCTGCGCCACTTCGTCGCCGAGGCGTTCGAGCAGCAGGGCGCGGCGCGGGCCCAGGCGCTGCCGGCCCTGATGAGCCTGTCCTGGCAGGCGTTCATCACCGGGCGGTGGGAGGAGTGCGCGCAGACCGCGACGGACGGCCTGGCGATCGCCCGGCAGCTCGGGTACGCCAGTGCCTTCTGGCCCTTCCGCCTCGCGGCGGCGGCCCTGGCCGCTGCACGCGGAGACGCCGCCGTCGTCGACCACCTGACCGAGGAGGTCATCGGCTGGGCAGCGCCGCGGCAGTGCGGAAGCGCGCTGGAGCTCTGCCGGTTCGTGCGCAGCCTGGCGGCGGTGGGGCGGCGGGACTACGAGGCCGCCTACCGCGAGTGCACCGCGACGAGCGGGCCCGGCGTCCTCTCGCTGCACGCCCGGCGGAGCGGCTGGTCCGCGCTCGACCTGGTCGAGTCGGCCCTGCGCACCGGACGTCCTGACGCGGCCGCCGCCCACGCTGAGGCGCTGACGCGGATGGGCGTCGCCCGTCTGTCGCCGCGGGCCGCGATCGCCGTCGACGCGGCTCGCGCGCTCATCGCACCGGACGACGTGGCGGGCGCCCTGTTCGACCGGGCGGTGGCCACGCCGGGTGCTGAGCTGTGGCCCTTCGAGCGCGCGCGTGTCCAGCTCCTCTACGGCGAGCACCTGCGCCGTCGCCGCGCGGCGATGGACGCCCGGTCCCAGCTGACCGAGGCGCACGCCACCTTCGTGCGCCTGCAGGCGACCCCGTGGATCGACCGCGCCGCCGCCGAGCTGCGGGCCAGCGGGACGCACGTCACCTCACCGAAGGGGCACGCGCTCGGGCTGACGCCGCAGGAGCACGAGGTCGCGGTCCTGGCGGCAGCCGGCCTGACCAACCGGCAGATCGCTGCCCGTCTGGACATCTCGCACCGAACGGTCGGGATGCACTTGTACCGCGTCTTCCCGAAGCTCGACGTCGCCACCCGCGCCGGCCTGAGCGACGCACTGGCCGCCCCGTCGGGCTTCGGCTTCCTCCCCTAGCGGGTTCTGCTGCTGGCGCGAGCCTCCCAGGGCCAGGCGCCCAGCTGCCGGAACACGTCGGCGGCCGCCTCCAGTTGCACGTCGGCCTCGGCGTGCCGCTCCGCCCCCCGCAGGTGCTCGCCGTACAGCAGGTGCACCCGCGCGGTGTCGAAGGGCCACCGGCGGACGTCGCCGACGGCCAGTGCCTGCTCGAAGCGGTCGGCCGCCTCCTGCGGCGCCACGACCAGCGCTGCTGCCGCACGGCTGAGCAGCGTCAGCCGTGGTGCATGGGCCGTGATGCCGGCCGACTGCACGGCTGCGACGTGGACGGCGGCGGCCGCACGCCGGCCGGTGGAGGCCGCCGCTTCCACCCAGTCCAGCGTCGCCCAGAGCACGTTGGTCGCACGGCCGGCGAGCTCGCCCGGACGGCAGATGGCCTGCGCGTGGTGGAACGCCGCCTCGTGGTCGGACCGGCCCAAGGCGTCCAGCAGCCCGAGGTGACGCGCGTAGAGGCTCACCGCGCCGACGCCCCGTGGCGCGGCCCACGCGTCCATCTCGGTCACCGTCGTCCGGACCGCCTCCAGCTCTCCTCGCGCGGCGGCGACGCACCCCAGGTTGAGCAGCAGCGGCCAGCGGAGCAGGGCGTACCCCTGCTCCTCGCACACGTGGAGCGCCTCCTCCGACACCGACACGGCGACGTCCCAGCTGCCGGCGTGCCAGGCGTCCGCGCCGAGGATGAGGGCGGCGTTGATGCCGGAGGCGACCGCGCCGCCGGCGCGGCCGTCCTCCACCACGCGCCACAGCGCCGGACGGCAGTCGGCGGCGCGGTCGAGGAAGACCGCAGCCGTGGCCACCCGCTCGATCACGGTGGTGCTCGTCTCGTCGTCCAGCGCCTTGATCTCGCTCTCCAGGACGGCGACGTCCGCGGCGGTCACTCCTGTCGGGTCACCGAGCACCTGCACGAGCGCCCGGAGCAAGGGGGGCAGGGAGCCGTCCATCCGGGCACGGACGTCGAGGAAGGACGGCCAGAGCTCCGGACGACCGCCGTACAGGCAGATCTCGAGCAGAGTCATCAGCGCCTCGCCGCGGGCCGCGGCATCCTCGTCGCCTCCTGGCGTCGTGCGGTGCAGTGCCTCCAACAGCAGGCGGTAGGCGGCGGTGACGTCACCGTCGGCGTTGAGCAGCAGGTAGGCGGCTGCCACGGCCGCACGCAACGAGCTGCGCAGCTGGGGGTCACCCCGGCGCGCCTCCACGAGCAGTTGCGCGGCGACCCGCGGCTCCCCGGTCACGTCGGCGCTGACGTAGGCCGCCTCCGCGAGCCGGCGGGTGCGGGCCTCCGAGCCGGGGCTGAGGTCAGCGGCACGCAGCAGTCCCCGGAAGGCGCCCACCGCATCACCGCGCCGCAGCAGCGCCCGGGCCGCCCGCTCCACCAGAGCCGCGACCGCCTCGTCCGTCCCCTGGGCTGCGGCGGCGAGGTGCAGCGCCTGCCGCACCGGGTCGTGCTCGAGCACCGAAGCCAGGCGCCCATGGGCCCAGGCCCGCTGAGCCGGCGCGGCGAGCTCGATGACGGTGGCCCGGACCAGGGGGTGCCGGAAGTGGACCCGCTCGGCTGCGTCGTCCACCAGGACGAGGCCGGCCCGCTCGGCCGGAGCCAGGTCGTACAGCGCCGCCCGCCCCTCGACGGCCCGCAGGGAGAGCGCTACGTCACCGGCCCCTTCCAGCGCAGCCACGAGCAGGAGGTCGCGTGTGGAAGCGGGCAGCTGGACGACCTCGTCGGAGTACAGCGCCTGGAGCCGGCGGGTCAGCGGCAGCACCGGTGCGGCGGGGGCCAGGTCCTTGCGCCGGCTCTGCGTGCTGAGGGCGGCCGGCAGCTCGAGCAGCGCCAACGGGTTGCCCGCCGCCTCGTGCAGCACCTGGGTGGCTGCTGCGCGCTCCAGCTCGGGGTGCCGGTCGTCCAGCAGGGCCGCGGCCGCCAGCTCCGGCAGCGGCGGCACCTCCCGACGCGGCAGCAACCGCCATCCGAACACGTCGTCGACGCCGGGCCGGAAGGCGGCCAGCAGTCCGATGCGCGAGCCCTCGACCCGGCGAGCCACGAACGCGAGAGCTTCCACGCTCGCCCGGTCCGCCCAGTGCGCGTCGTCCAGCACCACGAGCAGGGGCGAGTCCTCGGCCACCCGTTGCAGCAGCGCCAGCACCGCCTCGTGGCCGGCGGCCCGGTGCGTCAGCGTGTCACCGCCCAGGCCGAGCATGCTCCCGAGCGCGTCCCGCTGCGCCGGCTCCAGCTCGTCGACCCCGCCCTGCACCGGCTGCAGCAGCGCGCTCAAGGTCGAGTAGCCCAGGTCGGCCAGGAACTCCACCCCCGAGGCGCGCAGCACGCGGAAGCCCTCGGCAGCAGCCAGCCGCTGCCCCTCGTCCAGCAGCGCCGTCTTGCCGATCCCCGGCTCGCCGGACAGCACCAGGCAGGCTCCGTCCACCGTGGCGCGCGCCAGCAGGTCACGCACTGCCGCCAGGTCCGCTTCGCGGCCGACCAGGGAGTGCGACGGTGGCAGCAGGTCGCGGGGGACGCTCATGGGACGACAGTGGCCCGTGGTGACGTCCGGACAAAGGGGCGATGCGACTGGTCACTGATCGGCGGAGCCGATGGATCGGCAGGCAGCAGCGGTCGTCACTACGCTGCGCCCGTGGAGCTCCGTCAGCTCGAGGCGTTCGTCGCCGTTGCACGCGAGCTGCACTTCGGCCGAGCCGCGGACGTGTTGCACCTCGGCCAACCCACGGTGAGCGACATGATCCGGAGGCTGGAGCGCGAGGTCGGCGCGACGCTGTTCACCCGCACCACCCGCCGGGTGGCGCTGACCAGCGCAGGCGACGAGCTGCTGCCACGGGCCATGGCCATCCTGGCCGAGGTGGGTGCGGCTGTGTCGGCGGTGCGACGGCTGGCGGGCGGTGACACCGGCACGGTCCGGCTCGGCGTGACGCCACCGGCGGCACCGGTGCTCATCCCGCACCTGGTGGAGGCGTTCGCCGAGCAGACTCCCGACGTGCTGGTCGACGTGCAGCGGCTCTGGCTCCCGGCACTCACCAGCGCCCTCGCCGAGGGGTCCGTCGACGTCGCGATCACCTGCGGGCACGTGCCGAGGCCGGAGGGCTTCGTGAGCACGGTGTTCTGCGGCGAGCCGCTGGAGGTCGGGCTGCGGCGTACGCACCCCCGGGCCGGAGCGGCCTCGGTGGACCTCCGCGAGCTGGCCGGCGAGGTGCTCGGCATCATCGACAGTGCTCTGTTCCCCGCCTGGGCCCTGGCCCAGCAGCAAGCGCTGACAGTGGCGGGGGTCGACCCGCCGACCGTCACCCTCGTCGCCACGGACCTGGCCGCCCGACACTGGGCCGACCAGAGCGAGGTCGACTGGATCCTGCTCATGCCGTCCCTCTCCACCCTGCACGACACCACCGCCGTCGTGCCGGTGACGCCTGCCCACCTGGTTCCCTTCACGCTGCAGTGGTGCCCGGACCGGGCCGAGACAGCGGCAGTGGGGCGCTTCGTCGAGGTGGCGCTGAGCAGCTCCCTCCCGCCGGGCTGGCACACCCTGCCCGGTCACCGTCGCCACGGCCTGGACGGGTGAACGCGGACCAGTCAGACGGCAGATGCGCCGGCCTCCGCACACGGAGAACCTTCCTGACATGGACTCTCCCGCAGTACACCGGACCGTCACCACCGCCGACGTCATGCAGCCCGTCATCACCACGGTCGAACTGACGGCGCACCTGGCCGCCGCTGCCTACCTGATGAGGCAGGCAGGGTCGTCGGTCCTGGTCGTGCTCCGCGACGAGATCACCCGCACGCCGATCGGCATCGTCACCGACGCCGACGTGTCACACGCCGTGGCCGACGGCCGCAGCATCGAGGACACCCGGGTCCGGGACGTGCTGCACGGCGCGCCGATCACCGTGCGCCCAGAGGTACCTGTCGAGCAGGCGACGGAGACGATGCTGGCGGCTGGTGTGAGGCACCTGCCCGTGGTGGACGACCGCGGCCTGGTGGGGATGCTCGACCTGAGCATGGCCTGCCGCAGCCTGCTGGACAGCTCGGCCGCCCGCTCCGGCGGCTGAGGTCGGCACCGCCTGAGCTTCCGACGCCGGACGGCGGTCGCTCCGCCTGCTCAGCCGGTCGGGGCGCTGACGGCCTGCCGGGCGACCTCGAGGACGGCGTCCGCGAAGGCCTGCGGCGACTCCTGCGGGAGGTTGTGTCCGGCGTCCGGGACCTGGTGGTGCACGTGCGGCCCGACGAACCGGCGGGCGTAGGCCGTGCCGTCGGTGGCCGCGAAGTTGCCGTCCGCCATCCCGTCCAGGGTGACCGTGGGAACCGTGATCTGGGGCAGGCCGGCCAGCCGCCGCTCGAGGTCGGCGTACTCCGGTGCGCCGGGTGCGAGCCCCAGGCGGTGCCGGTAGGAGTGCAGGACGACCTGGACGTAGTCGGGGTTGTCGAAGGCAGCCGCCGTCCGGGCGACCACCGCGTCGTCGTAGCGCCACTTCGGCGAGTTGCGCGCCCAGATCACCTCGGCGACGCCCCGCCGGTCCGCCGTGAGGCCGGCGCGACCGCGCTCGGTGGTGAAGTAGAAGAAGTACCAGAAGCCCGCCTCGAGATCGGGTCTCAGCGGTGCGGTCGAGGCCGCGATGTCCTGCACCAGGTAGCCGTTGACGGCCACGATGCCCGTGCACCGCTCCGGCCAGAGGGCCGCGGCCACGCACGCCGCCCGGCCACCCCAGTCGTAGCCGCCCAGGACCGCCTGCGCGATGTCGAGCGCGTCCAGCAGCGCGACGGCGTCGGCCCCGAGCGCAGCCTGCTGACCGGACCGCACCGTGTCGCGGGACAGGAACCGCGTCGGCCCGTGCCCGCGCAGGTACGGCACGACGACGCGCATCCCCGCGGCGACCAGCCGCGGGACCACGTCGACGTAGCTGTGGACGTCGTACGGGAAGCCGTGCAGCAGCAGCGCCACGGGCCCGTCGGCGGGGCCGACGTCGACGTACCCCACGTCGAGCACGTCGGTGCGCACCTGCCGGACCGGCCCGAGGCGGGGCAGGCCGTCGGCCGGAGTCATGACGACCACGGGCGGAAGCCGGGGTCGTCGGTGAGGTGCACGGCGGCCTCCTCGGCGCTGGCGGCGCCTCCGTCGATCCCGACGTCCAGGGCGAACAGGTCGGGGTCCACGTCGGAGTGCGCGCCCTCGTCGGCCGCGACGAGGCGACCGGCCCTCGGGAGCGGCACCCGCCCGTCGTCGTTCGGCTCGTCCTCGTCGGTCCAGACGTCGTCGGAAGCAGGGTCCGGCTCCTCCTGGGCGAGCAGCCGATCGAGGCCCTCCCCCTGCCGCTCCTCGGCGAGCGTGGTGCCGAAGCGGGTCGAGCCGGCCCAGCTGGTGGCCGCGTCGACCCCGGTGTCCAGGACGTCGACGTCCAGCCGGTCGCCCGACAGCGAGTCGGCCGGCTCCAGCACGCCGTCGTCCTCGGCGATGCCGTCGAACTCGTCGGCCCCGCCGCCGTCGGGCCCGGTCATCGGGACGCCCCTGCAGCGGGCACGTGGGCGACCAGCAGGCGCAGGCCGGAGAGGTCGGCGCGCACGGTGGCGATGCCGGTGCTGTGGCTGTCGGCGCTGTAGCGCAGCAGCACCCCGGTGCAGTCCCTGCAGCGCAGCACCAGCGCGGGGGCGTCCGCGTACAGCTGCTGCTCCCCCAAGGGTGCTGTGCCGTCGCAGTGGACGCAGGTCGCCATGGCTGCGGACAGGTCGATGGTGAACAGCTCGAGCAGCGGCCCGGCCAGGGCGTTGCCGTCGAGCCGGCGGTCCGGCGTGTCGATCGACGTCATGCGGCATCTCCGTAGCGCTCGGTCTTGATGGACGTGGGGACGTGGCCGAGCTGGACGAGGGCGCCGGCGACGGCTTCGACGAAGCCGGTAGGTCCGCAGACGAAGGTCTGCGGTGCGGCGGCCGGTCCGCAGACGTGCTCGGCGAGCACTCCTGCGTCGAGCCGGCCGGTCGGGCCCTGCCAGCCCGGAGGCGCCGAGCGGCTGTAGGCGTACGTCACCTGCACCCGTGGGCCGACCTGCCCCAGCACGCCGGTGCCGAGCACGTCCTGCGGGTTCCGCAGCGCGTAGAGCAGGCGGACCTCGGCATCACTGCCGGCCAGGCGGTGGTGCTCGAGCATCGACAGGAACGGCACGACCCCCGAGCCCCCGGCGATCAGCTGCACCGGCCCGCCGAGCGCCGCCCGCCAGACGAAGTGCCCGCCGATCGGACCACGCAGCTCCAGGACGTCCCCCTCCTGCACGTCCGAGATCAGGTACGGCGACACCTCGCCCCCATCCACCCCCTGCACCACCAGCGACACCAGCGGCTGCTGCGGGGCGGAGGCGATCGAGTAGCTGCGCCAGGCCGTGTACCCGTCCTCAGCGGTGAGCCGGAGGTCCACGTGCTGGCCGGCCACGTGCCCGGACCACCCGTCGACCTCCAGCACGAGCCGCACGGCGCCAGCGCTCTCCGGGCAGGTCGCCCGGACGACGGCGCGGGCCCAGCTCATCTGCGCCCCTCACCCACCGGCGTACCGCTGCTCGCGCCACGGGTCGCCGTAGCCGTGGTAGCCGAAGCGCTCCCAGAACCCCGGCTCGTCGTGCTCGGTGACGGCGATCCCTCGCAGCCACTTCGCGGACTTCCACAGGTACAGGTGCGGGACGAGCAGTCGCACCGGGCCGCCGTGGACCGGCTCCAGCGGCGCGCCGCCGTAGCCGTCCACCGCCCAGGCACGGCCGCCCGTCAGGTCGGCCAGCGGCAGGTTCGTCGTGTAACCGCCGTCGCAGAAGGCACTGACGAAGGACCCGCCGGGCGAGATCCCCTCGAGCAGCGTGTCCAGCGAGACCCCGCGCCAGCGCGTGTCGAACTTCGACCAGGCGGTCACGCAGTGCAGGTCGACGGTGATGTCCTCGTGCGGGAGCGCCGTGAAGTCCTCCCACGTCCACCGGGCGACGTGGTCGACCTGGCCCTGCACCGTCAGGTCCCACGTGCCCAGGTCGACCCGCGGCGTCGGTCCAGCGGACAGCACCGGGAACGCGTCACCGACGTCGTACTGGCCGGGTGGCAGCCGACCGTCGGTGCGCTGCCGTCGCCGCCCGGAGAAACCGCGCGTGGTGGTGCTCATCTGGTGCTCCTGTCGACTGCTCGTCTGGTCGGGGGACGCGGTCGCGCGGCCACTCGGGGTCGTCCTGCTCGGGGTCGCACATCGGCCCTCCCGGCGGTCCTCCCGCTCGGCCGCTCGGCGCCGAGTCTGTCCGTCCCGTGAGCTCTCGGCGTCCGTCGGATGACTGCGGCCGGCCGGTCGATCACGCCGCGGGCAGCCGCAGGCCGGACGCGGGGTCGAAGGAGGACAGTCGGGCGTGCAGTCCTGGAACTCTGGTCCCCCGCCTCAGACGAGGTGCTCGAGGCTGACGATGTGCTCGTCGCGGATGCGCATGTAGACGTCCTTGTCGGCCCAGAAGACCGTCCAGCCGTCCTCCTTGTCGACGCGGGTCGCGTGCACCTCGTTCTCGTACTGGAACTCGTCGCTGCGCACGTGGATCCGGTAGGTCGCCATCGTTCCCCCTCGGTTCGCGTCACCGCCAGGCGCGGTGGGGCGACCGTACGGAGGGCCGCTGGGCCCTGCCGTCCGTCAAGTGACTGCTCCTGGGCACGGGGTGCAGCAGTCATCCGACCGATGACGGCGCAGGCGCGCACGCGGCAGAGTCGGTCCTCGGCGGCGGACTGGCGCCCGATCCGAGGAGGAACCGTGGACGACGACGTCAGCGCGACGATCCGCAGGCTGATGGCGCAGGAGCACGCGCTGCGTGACCGGGAGGCGCAGTCGCACCACGGCGAGCCGGAGCAGCTGGCCTCGATCGAGGTGCAGCTGGACCAGTGCTGGGACCTGCTGCGCCAGCGGCGCGCGCTGCGCGAGTCCGGGCAGGACGCCTCCACGGCCCACGCACGGCCGGAGGCCGTCGTCGAGCACTACCTGCAGTAGCCCTGCACGGGCGGGTCAGGACGTCGGCGGCGCGAGCGACCGGGCGCAGGCGCTGCGCAGCCGGTCGACGTCCCAGCCGGCGCGGCGGGCACCCGCGAGGTAGGCGCTCTCCAGGAACGCCAGGACGGCAGCCGCCGGGTCCGCCGCCGTGCGGACGTCCTCGTACGGCAGCACCGCCAGGTGCGCCCCGCGGCTGGGGATCCACAGCGCCGAGCTGGGCTCGAGGGGGTCCCCGGCGAGGCCCTCGGGCTCGGGTGCGGTGTACGAGTAGAACGCAGGAGCCGGGACGTCGTCGTCACCGAACCAGAAGCCGGCGCTGATGACCTCGTGCGAGTAGGCCTCCCGCGTGACGCTGTCGACGTCGGGACCGTGGGTGACGACCCGGTCGGAGAAGCGCGTGACTGCCAGGTCCATGGTGTGCCAGAAGTGGTGCACCGGACTGGTCTTCGCAAGGCACCGCCCGGCGTGCTGCTCCAGCAGCAGCGAGGCCCAGGTCAGCACCTGCCAGTAGCGCAGCACCGCCGACGGGTCGTACTCCGCGTGCGCGTGGTCCTCGGCGAACGGGATGCTGTCAGCGAGTCCGAACGGGACCGCGCGGATCGCCGGACGCACGCCGAGCGCTTCGAGTGCGGCCATGACCCGGCTGTGGAACTCGGCCACGGACAGGCCGGGCAGGGCGAAGGACGCGAGGTCGCCGGACAGGCTGCTCACCAGGAGCCGGTGGTCGACGAAGTCGAAGTCGATGCTGAACACGACGTCGGTCCCCATCGGCCGGCTGGTGATCCCTCGCCCGGTCAGGTGGAACGGCACGTGCCACCAGTGGTTCCGCGGCGGCGCCTGAGCCAGCCGCACCTTGCCGACCACCTGCAGGAACCGGTGCAGCGTGTCCTTGGTCCCCGACCAGGCCGCCAGCGGCACCGGCGGCAGGGCGGTCGGGACACCTCGGGCCGTGGGAGGTCCGGCGTGATCGGTGGTCGTCATGACCCCTCCCTCCCCGGGGCGACGGCCTGCTGGAGCTGGTCGCGCAGCGCCCGGTTCTCGTCGCGCAGCGCCTCGACCTCGCTCACGAGCCGGAGCACCTGCGGCTGCAGCTCCCGAGCCGTGAAGCGCCGCACGATGTGGCGAGGGCAGTTCCAGTCGTAGGCCGCGACGGCCACCGTGACCACCCGCTCGACCACACTGGGGACGGCCACGTCCGCCAGGACCCGGACCAGGTCGGGGGCGGCCGACGCGTCCTGGACGCGGGCGCGTCCGTACACCTTCAGCCGACGCTGTCCTGCGTAGTCCATGACGATGAGGGCCACCCGGTCGTCGCCAGCGACGTTGCCCGTGGAGACGTACTGCAGGTTGCCGCCGAAGTCGGCCCAGCCGAGCGTCGCATCGTCCAGCACGCGCAGGAAGCCGGGGGACCCGCCGCGGTACTGCACGTACGGCCAGCCGGTCGCACCGGTGCTCGCCAGGTAGAAGCCGTCCCGCTCGGCCAGGAAGGCGCGCTCCGCGGGACCGAGCCGATCGCTCACAGGTGCGGCGGCGGCCGCGCCGCCGGCTGCCGCGTACTGCATCCCGCTCCCGTTCCGCTCCTGCTCGGCCACGACGTCCTCGGTGAACGCGATCCGCCCGTAGTGCCGGCTCATGAGCGCCTTCCGTCCGCCGACCGCCTCGTGGCGGGAGTGCTGGTCACTGCGTGCCCGGTCGTACCGGGTCGTGGTGGAGGTCTCCACCTGGGGCGCGCTGCCGGGGAGCTCGATGGTGCGGCGGGCCCGAGCGGTGAACCCACGGCATGAGCCGGCCTCCGCCGTCTCCGTCGTGCCGGTCACGGTCCTGCCGTCGTCGCGACCGTCGAGGGCCACCGTCACCGAGATGCCGGTCGTCGCCGTGCGGACCAGCAGCGGGGTGGCCGTGACGTCGTCGAGCCGGACCCCGACGAAGGAGCTGGCGTTGAGCATCGTCGTGGCGACCTGACTCACGCCCCCGCCGACGTCCGTCGACAGCATGCCGCCGCAGACGGGCGGCGTTGTCCTTGCCGACCGTGGCGGAGCTCATGATGGTCGACCTCTCTGTCGTTCACTCCTGTTGGCTGA
>CADCUB010000150.1 GCA_902805775.1 uncultured Frankineae bacterium
GGGGGGACGTCCAGGCGCGACATGCAGCGCAGGATGTTGGCCATGCCGTCCGAGTACACCGTGACGGGCCGGCGGCTGTAGGGGACGCCGAAGGTCGCGATGACCGCGTCGTTCCCGCTGATCGCCCGACCGACTGCGTCGTCGTCGACGAGGTCGGCACCCATGACGTCGAGGTCGCGATGCGCCATGCCGAAGCTCTGCGGCCGCCGCGTGACAGCCGTGACGGCGTGCCCCTCCTGCAGCGCCTGCTGGGTGACCTTGCGGCCCGTCGGGCCAGAGGCCCCGAACACCACGATCTTCATCTGCACACCACTCCGTCTCGATGGCTGTCATGAGGCCCTGTACCGGGTGGTCCTGCGCCGGGTGGTCCCGGCACCGGTCCTTCGCCCGACGTGGGCGCTGCGACGCAGCTCGGTCGCCTCCGCCCCGGCGGGGACGCCGTCACCGGCGCTCGTGCTGGTCAAGCGGAGTGGATGTCTCCGCTACGAGCTGCGTCCAACCCCACATGCGGAGGCGGATCCTCCGCATCAACCGTTAGCCTGATCACGTGTCCGACACCGCGACGACCGCCGCCGACACGGCTCCGCCGTTGCGCCGTGACGCGGAGCGCAACCGCCAGCGCATCCTGCGGGCTGCCGAGCTGGTCTTCGCCGAGCACGGTCTCGGCGCCCCGATGGACGCTGTCGCCCATCGGGCGGGCGTCGGTGTCGGCACGGTCTACCGCCGGTTCCGTGACAAGGAGGCGCTGGTCGAGGCCCTGTTCGAGGCCCGGGTCGGTCGGATCATCGGCATCGCCGACGAAGCGCTCGAGTGCAGCAGCGGCTGGACCGGGCTCCTGCACTTCCTGCGTGAGGTGTCGCTCCTGCAGGCAGGTGACCGCGGATTGCGGGAGATCGCGCTGAGCACCGGCTACGGCAGATCGCGGGTGGCGGCACTGCGCACCCGGGTCGCGCGCAGCGTCGACCAGCTCGTCGACCGCGCTCAGGCCGAGGGAGAGCTCCGCGAGGAGATCACCGGCAACGACATACCCCTGCTGCTGTTCATGGTCGGGGAGGTCGCGCAGAACTCCCGCGGGCTGCGCCCCGGTCTGGCCAGCAGGTACCTCGGCCTGCTGGTCGACGGCATGCGCACCCGGAGCGGCAGCACACCGCTCGAGCAGTCCATGGACGATGACGAGCTGGAAGCCTTCATGCAGGGCTGGGGACCGGCGCCACGGTGACGCACCGTCCGACCGGCGGTCCTGCGCCGCGCACCGTGTGGCGCGCGGCTGCCGCCCGCCGATCTGACGAACCGGAACTGCGGAGGGCGGCATCCCCGCGTCGCCCGCGGGTTCAGGCGACGGCCTCGACGCGGTAGACGTCGCGGCCCTGCAGGACCGCCCGGCGGGCCCGACCGTCGACGGTCACGGCGTGGACGACGAGCGTGCACCCGAGACTGCGCACGGCTGTCCGCCCCGGCCCTTGCGCCACGAGCATCGCATCCATCGGAGCGTCCAGGACGTCCACCGAACCTCCTCGGACCTGCCGGGACGCTCGAGCGTCACAGCCGCCCGCAAGGCGCGCCGCACCGGCTCCGAACCAGCCAGCATCCGCCGAGCCGATGCGGGCACGGGACGCGTCCCACTGTCGGCGGCGATGCCCTCGAGGCACGGGGGGAGCGGCCGGCGGAGGCGAGCTCGTTGACGGACTGCTGCGCGCGCGACCAGCGACCTGCGAGCGAGTCCGGCGTCGCGCTTGTCGGGCGGTTCTTCGCGGTGGCGGGTGGGGGCTGACCCTCCTCGACGCTTCCGCCGAAGCGCGGCTGACGGGACGTCGCCGCCGAGCCCGCTACGCAGTCGCCGGCTTGTTGGCGAAAGGTGGAACACCTCGCCGGCGACGCCGACCGAGGCGCGCTTCCAGGCCTCTGGCCCGGGCTTCGCAAGTGCCCCCGGCAGGATTCGAACCTGCGCCCCTGCCTCCGGAGGGCAGTGCTCTATCCCCTGAGCTACGGGGGCTCGGGGCGGTCGAGGACGCTACCAGTCGGGTCTGCTGAGGGTGACCGCTCTGCGGCCAGCTCGGGCCCTGTGTAGCGTCCCGCGGCATGTCGAGCAGCCTGGGCCGCGTCCTCGTGGTGGACGACGACGACGTGATCCGCCAGCTGATCACCGTCAACCTCGAGCTGGAGGGCTTCGAGGTGCACACGGCGGTCGACGGTCAGGACTGCCTCGACAAGGTCAAGGACGTGCGGCCCGACGTCGTCACCCTCGACATCATGATGCCGCGGCTGGACGGCTGGGAGGCCGCGAGCCGGCTGCGGGCCGACCCCGTCACCGCGGCCGTCAAGGTCGTCCTGCTGTCGGCGCGCGCCCAGGAGGCCGACCTCGCGCGGGGCAACCGGATCGGCGTGGACGCCTACCTCACCAAGCCCTTCGACCCCGACGAGCTCATCGAGATCGTCCGGTCGCTCGCGGGCCTGCCGCCCTCCGCGGGCTGAGCAGCCGCCGGCCGCTACTGCGCCGCGGGGCTGGGGGTGGCCGCCGGGGTCTGGGCGGGCGTCGGGGCGGGCGTCTCGCCCGGGACCGGCGCCGGTGGCGGACCGAGGGGGCCGGTGTCGGTCACGCCCACGCACGCGGCTCCCTTCTCGGGAGTCTGCGGGCCGTTGGTGTAGGCGCGAAGGAACTGCTCGACGCGCTCGTCGTCCGCGCTGTCGACCTGCAGCGTGCGCCCCCAGGCGACCAGCGTGATCGGGCTCTCCTGGTCGGGGATCGGGCTCAGCATGCGGTAGGGGTCGTTCTGCACCTGGCCCGTCAGCGTGGCGATGTCGTCCTCGCTGACCGAGTCGTTGTAGGTCACCCAGACCGCGCCGTGCTCGAGGGAGTGGACCGCGTGCTCGGGAGCGACGGCCTCGGTGTAGACCTGGCAGGTCTGCGGCGCGGCGTTGTGGTCACCGCCGGCCGGCGGCAGCGACGGGTAGTCGACCGGCCCCTCGACGTGGTTGCGGGTCAGCGTGTCCGCGGCCGCGACGGAGATGCCCTCGATGGCGTTGTCGGGGTCGGTGATCAGGCGGTTGCGCCCGCCGCCCTGGTTGAGCGCGGCGTACACCAGCAGGCCGATCAGTGCCGCCCCCAGCACCACCGAGCCCAGGACCACTCCCCACGGGAAGGGCTTGCTGACCTTCGTCGGGGCGCTGCGGCGCGTCGAGCCGCTGCGGCGGGGGGGAGGCGACGTGGGCATGCGGCGGTTCCGTCCTGGTGTGCGGTCCGAGTGGCCGGCCGTTCGTGCGCACGACCAGACCGCGAGGCGGTCGTCCGGCACGCGGGTCCGACGGGCATGACGAGCAGGGCGCGGTGGGGGTTCCCCCTCCGCTGCTGCCGGGGAGTCTAGGTGGGCACGGGCGATAGCCTGGGCGGGTGACCCCTCTCGAGCTCGGCGCCGCTGTCCGCGACGCCGTGGCTGCTGCCGTCGAGGCGGGCGAGCTCGCGGTGGCGGTCCCCGCCGAGGTGACGGTCGAGCGGCCGAGGGTCGCCTCGCACGGTGACTACGCGACGAGCATCGCCCTGCAGCTCGCCAAGCCGGCGGGCCGGCCGCCGCGGCAGGTCGCCGAGCTGCTCGCCGCCCGCCTGCGGGAGGTCGACGGGATCGACGCGGTCGAGGTGGCCGGCCCGGGCTTCCTCAACCTGCGCCTGACGCAGGCCTCCCTGGGTCAGGTCGCCGTGCGGGTCCTCGCCCAGGGGCCCGCCTACGGCAGCAACGCCGCCGCGGCGGGCCAGAGCGTCAACCTGGAGTTCGTCTCGGCCAACCCCACCGGACCGATCCACATCGGCGGGGTCCGCTGGGCGGCCGTCGGCGACGCGCTCGCCCGCCTGCTCGAGGCGAGCGGGGCCAAGGTCACCCGGGAGTACTACTTCAACGACCACGGCGCGCAGATCGACCGCTTCGCGCGCTCGCTGCTGGCGACGGCCCGCGGCGACGCACCGCCCGAGGACGGCTACGGCGGCGCCTACATCGGTGAGATCGCCCGGGCCGTGCTGGCCGAGGTGCCCGACGCCTTGGAGCAGCCGGATCCGCAGGAGGTCTTCCGCCGGGTCGGCGTCGAGCGCATGTTCGGCGAGATCCGCGCCAGCCTGCACGACTTCGGCGTCGACTTCGACGTCTACTTCCACGAGAACTCGCTGCACGAGTCCGGCGCCGTGCAGCGGGCCGTCGAGCGGCTGCGCTCGCTCGGCCGCATCTACGAGGCCGACGGCGCCGTGTGGCTGCGCACCACCGACTTCGGCGACGACAAGGACCGCGTCGTCATCAAGAGCGACGGCGAGCCCGCCTACATCTCGGGCGACCTGGCCTACTACCTCGACAAGCGGGAGCGCGGCTTCGACCGCGTCCTGATCCTGCTGGGCGCCGACCACCACGGCTACATCGGCCGGCTCATGGCGATGTGCGCCGCCTTCGGCGACACCCCGGGCGTCCACCTCGAGATCCTCATCGGCCAGATGGTCAACCTGCTGCGCGACGGCGAGCCGCTGCGCATGAGCAAGCGCGCCGGCACGGTGGTGACGCTGGAGGACCTGGTCGAAGCCGTCGGCGTCGACGCCGCCCGCTACGCCCTCGCACGCTCGAGCGCCGACAGCACGCTCGACATCGACCTCGACCTGTGGTCGCGGCGCAGCAGCGACAACCCCGTCTTCTACGTGCAGTACGCCGCGACGCGCGCCGCCTCCGTCCTGCGCAACGCGGCCGAGATGGGCATCGCGGAGCCCGATCCCGAGCAGGTCGACCTGTCGCTGCTGACGCACCCGCGCGAGAGCGACCTGCTGCTGGCCCTCGCCGAGTTCCCCCAGGTGGTGGCGACCGCCGCCGAGCTGCGCGAGCCCCACCGCGTCGCCCGCTACCTCGAGGAGAAGGTCGCCAAGTCGGCGCAGCGCTTCTGGGACGACTGCCAGGTCCTGCCCAAGGGCGACGAGGAGGTCGTGCCGACCACTGCTGCGCGGCTGCTGCTCTGGCGGGCCACGCGCGTCGTGCTCGAGAACGGCCTGCGCCTGCTGGGCGTGCGCGCACCGGAGCGGATGTGACCACGACGACGGCCCGTGCCTGCGACCTCGAGCCGGTGGTCTGGCCGGCGGGAGCGGTGCGACGCGACGACGGCGCCCTGGCCGTCGCGGGGGTCGACGTGCGCGACCTGGCGGCCGAGTTCGGCACGCCGGCCTACGTCCTCGACGAGGACGACTTCCGGGCGCGGTGCCGTGCCTGGCGGCAGGCCTTCGCGGACGCCGACGTCTACTACGCCGGCAAGGCGTTCCTGTGCACGGCGATCGCGCGCTGGGTGGCCGAGGAGGGCCTGTCGCTCGACGTGTGCACCGGCGGTGAGCTGGCTGTCGCCCTGAAGGCAGGCTTCCCCGCCGAGCGCCTGCTCTTCCACGGCAACAACAAGAGCGTCGCCGAGCTGGAGCGCGGAGTCGGCGCCGGCGTGGGCCGTTTCGTCGTCGACAGCGCCGTGGAGATCGACCGTCTGGCCGCGGTCGCCGCACAACACGGCGTCCGCCAGAGGGTGTACGTCCGCGTCACGCCCGGGGTCGAGGCGCACACGCACGAGTACGTCCAGACCGGCCAGGAGGACCAGAAGTTCGGCTTCTCCCTGTCGTCGGGCGCGGCGGCGGAGGCGGTCCGGGCGGTGCTGCGCCTGCCCTCGCTGGAGCTCGTCGGCCTGCACTGCCACATCGGCTCCCACATCTTCGACGTCCACGGCTTCAAGCTGGCGGCCCACCGGATGGTCGCGCTGCTGGCCGAGGTCCGGCACGAGCACGGGATCGTCCTGCCCGAGCTCGATCTCGGCGGCGGCCAGGGGATCGCCTACACCGCAGCCGACGACCCGATGGACGTCGTCGACTTCGCCGCGGGTCTGCGGGCCATCGTCGAGAAGGAGTGCGCGGCCGCGGACCTGCCGGTGCCCCGCCTGGCGGTCGAGCCCGGGCGTGCCATCGCCGGCCCGACGACGGTGACGGTCTACGAGGTCGGGACCGTCAAGGACCTGCCCGGCCTGCGCACCTACGTGAGCGTCGACGGCGGGATGAGCGACAACATCCGCACCGCGCTCTACGACGCCCGCTACACGGCGGTGCTCGCCTCGCGCGCCTCCGAGGCCGTGCCCGCGAACGTCACCCTGGCCGGGAAGCACTGCGAGAGCGGCGACATCGTCGTCCACGACGTGCCGCTGCCCGGCGACCTGCGGCCCGGCGACCTGGTCGCCGTGCCGTCCTCCGGCGCCTACCACCGCTCCATGGCGAGCAACTACAACCACGTGCCTCGTCCGCCGGTGGTCGCCGTCAAGGACGGCGTCGCGCGGCTGCTGGTGCGCCGCGAGACCGAGGCCGACCTGCTGGCCCTGGACGTCGAGTGAGCAGCCGCCGCCTGCTGGCGCTGATGTGCACGGCGGTGCTGGGCGTCCTGGTCGCTCTGGGGCTGGTCGTCGCCGCCGTGGCCGGGCCGGTCGGAGCCGTGGTCTACGGCCTCGGCGCGTTCGCCCTGGTCGTGACGGGGGCGGTGCGCGGCCGACGGCTGCTCGCGCCCCGGCCGCTGCCCCCCGGCCGCACCTGCACCTGCTGCACGACCACCCACTTCGACCCGGTGAAGGTCATCTAGTGGCGGCCCCGCTGCGCGTCGCGCTGCTCGGCTGCGGCACCGTGGGCGCCGAGGTCGTGCGGCTGCTGCAGTCCTCGGGGGACGACCTCGCCGCGCGCATCGGTGCGCCGCTCGAGCTGGCGGGCATCGCCGTGCGCCGCATCGGCCGCGAGCGCGACCTGCCCGTCCCACCGGAGCTGTTCACGACCGACGCGACGGGCCTGGTGGCCCGCGACGACGTCGACCTCGTCGTCGAGGTCATCGGCGGCATCGAACCGGCGCGCACCCTGATCCTGTCGGCACTGACGAGCGGCAAGAGCGTCGTCACCGCCAACAAGGCGCTGCTCGCCGAGGACGGCGCCACCCTGCACGCCGCCGCCGCCCGCTACGAGGCCGACCTCTACTACGAGGCGAGCGTCGCGGG